>NZ_JAFMPN010000016.1 GCF_017351175.1 Desulfovibrio sp. Huiquan2017
CAAGTTACGTGATTGTCTTCTTTTCGGCGTGATTTGACCCCGAGGGGTCAAAATGATGGGTCAAAGTACACGGAATCGTCTGCCGCCGGAGACGTCACATGCCGCAAATCGCACGCTCCCCGAACCACCTTTACCGCAGGCTCAATCCATTACTTTCACCACGTCATCCCGCATGACCTGCGGGACTCGTTGGACCGCTCCGAAGTCAGGATGTCTCTCCAGACCGGCTACTTGGCCGAGGCAAGACCCAAATACTGACCAAGATGAGGAACGGTGAACTCCCCATGGATGATTTCGACCAGATAAAAGTGTTCATGACTGACTGGCTCAAGCGTTTCCTGAAGGGAAATGAACTTTCACGCCGTTAACAGGGGTTCAAATCCCCTTGGGGACGCCAAGGAAAAGACCTTACGCCATGCGCGTAAGCGCCTTTTCCTTTTCACGTGCCACCCGCAAGTGTCATTTTTCCAGGATGAGCTTCCGACCGCATCGACCAGGTCCGCATCCAGGGCATCCGCCTGGAATACCTTCAAGCTCTCGTGCCATTCGGCGGTTCGACGCCGGTCTGGCTCACGCACACCTGGTGGAACCATTCGTGTCGGAGGCCGTGCAGGGTGCCCTGGCATCCTTGCCGGTCAGGCCGTGTTTCCCGGCAGCATAGTCCAAGGCGGTACAGCCATTCGCCCCTCATATGATCGGGCATGAGGTTGTCGAGGTCTTTCCGGTTTAAAGGCGTCACATATTTTCTTCATTAATCCAATTCCCTTACGAAAGTTTATTGATAAGGCTCAGTGTCCCTTGTATGGTCGCCATACTGTTGCCCGAACAAGGCTGGCCCCTTTTCCCCCTACATGGGATTGTGAATGAACCGCTTCAAACCGAACCTCCGCCCCGGCCCCCGTCCCGCGGCAGCCTTCCTGATCATTGCCGCGCTGCTCATCCTGGCCGCGTGCGTGCTTTCGGTGCGCCCCACGCCCCAGGCCGAGAGCGGGGTTCTCGACCTGAGTACCTATGACCCGGCCGCCCTCGGCCCGGCCGCCTTGGACGGCCAGTGGGAATTCTACTGGGACCGCCTGCTGAGTCCGAACGACTTCGCACCGAACGGAGATGCTCCCGGTACGACTGGCTACCTCGCCTTTCCGGGGACATGGCAGGGCTTCCGCCTTGACGGCAAAAAGCTGGACGGCACCGGCCAGGCCACCTTCCGCCTGCGTATCAAGCTCTGGCAACACGCCCGGCGGCTGGAGCTNAAAAAGCTGGACGGCACCGGCCAAGCCACCTTCCGCCTGCGTATCAAGCTCTGGCAACACGCCCGGCGGCTGGAGCTGCGTCTGTTCGACATCACCATGGCTTACAAGCTGTGGGCCGACGGCGAGCTCGTCGCGCAAAGCGGCACGGTGGGAACGGACGCGGAAACAGAAATCCCCCGCCGTTCACTGGTGCTGGCCGAGATCGAACCCAAGGGAAGCGACCTGGAGCTGGTGCTTCAGGTCTCCAACCACCATTTCCGCCAAGGCGGCGTGCTCGACAGCATAGAGATCGCCCCCCCCGGCCCGCTGCAAAGGGCTCAAAACCGGCACCGGGCCATATCCTTCCTTTTCGCAGGCTGCCTGATGATCGCGGCCGTGTACCACCTCTTTCTCTATTACAAGAACCGAAAGCTGCCGTCGGCCCTCTACTTCGGGATATACTGCCTGCTCATGTTGGGCTACTGCACCACTTCGAACACCTCGTTATGGGCCGCAAACCTGTTCCTCCCGCCGCTGCCCCCGGCCCTCGCGGAATATTTCCCGCTATTTTGCTATCTCGCCCTTGGCCCATTTCTCTACAGATTCTTCAAATCCCTCTACCCGCAGGAAATCCACACGATAGTCCAGCACATTGTCGATATCCGATTGGCGATCTTCGTCATCCTTCTCCCGTTCGCCCCGGACTACAACATCTCCCAATACATCGCCCTCGCCATGCTGGCGAGCGCACTCTACGGCATCTACTACGTCCAACGTCTCATGGTCTGCGTGTGGCGGGGGCGCAACGGCGCGGGACTGCTGCTCACGGGGTCCGTGGTCTTCCTGCTCACCAGCCTGAACGACACTCTGGCCCACGCCAAAATCATCAACAGCGTGTATCTCCTCGAACCGGGCATGCTCTTTCTTGTCGTCACCCAGTCGCTGGCGCTGGCCAAGCGGTTCACTCACGCCATGGAGGCCGAGGAAAAGCTCTCCGGGGAACTGGAGCGCAAGAACGCCTCGCTGTTAGCCGAAATCGAGAAACGAAACCGGCTGGAGCGCGCAATCGTCAACATTAGCGAGGAGGAACGCCGTCGCTTCAGCGTCGAGCTACATGACGGCCTATGTCAGCAGCTCGTCGGAGCGCGGCTGCACGCATCCATCCTGACCGATCAGCTTTCCGGCACCCAGGAAGGCAAAGCCATGGCCAGCCTGACGGCCATGCTCGAAGAAGCCTCCAACGATGCCTACCGCACCTCGCGCGGGCTCTGGCCCGTGGAGCATGATCCAGCGACGCCCGGTCCCTCGCTGGAGGACTTGGCGCGCACAATCGCCCGGGACACCGGCATTGCCGTGACCTTTGAAAACGACTGCCATTGCACCCAGTGTACCAACCCCAATGTGACCACCCTCTACCGCATCGCCCAGGAGGCATTGTCCAACGCGGTCAAACACGCCCGAGCGGGCGCGATCCGCATGCAGCTGCGCTGCCCCGAACAAGGCGGGATCGCACTCATAGTCCGCGATGACGGCATCGGCCGGGATGAGGCCGCGCGGCAAACACGCTCCAAGGGCGGACTGGGACTCAGCATCATGGCCCACCGTGCGGGCATGATCCAGGCGGACCTGCGGATCGAGGACGAATCGGGCCATGGCACCAAAGTGACCTGCATCGCCCCCTGCGTCGTGGCCGCAGCGCTCGACCAAAAATAAGAAGGCTTGGAAGCAAGCACTTCCAAGCCTTCGCCACAGGCGGGCGGAGAGGACCGACGAATCCGCAGGACAGCGGGTTCGGCCCACTCCGCCGCGCGCCTTTTTTACGGACGAGGGGGAACGGCACCCCCATTTTGCACGTTCTTCATGGATAACGGCGGGACAACCCCTGTCGCCGGAGCCGCTCCGGGCGTCGTCGCTGCGCCTGCGTTGGATTGGTCATATACCGGGACCGTGCTGACGCCCTCGTTCACTGCTGCCGGGCCGGAGTTGCTGTCGACATTCAAGAGCGTCGTGTCCTCCACGGTTCTCCGTTCGATGCCGCCAGCGGCATCGATATTCTCTCCGGAAGCGGCCTCGACGTCCGTGTTGACCAGCGTCGTCTTGCCACCGGCAGTGATGTTCAAGGCGCCATCGGCATTAATGGTCGCCCCCTCATTCCGGGTACTGCTTCCACCGCCTATGCCGACGTAACCGCTCGAAGTATTGTCCGTATCCTCGGCTGTGGATTTGAACACCCCGTTCTCCACCTTCCATTCGCTCGAAGTCACAGACTTGGCCCCGGCCGTACCGATCGACAGACCGTCGCCGGTCAGTTGGTCTGCCGTGCCGGTCTTGACCGCATCCGTCGTCTTGGTCGACGCACCGGCCTGCTTGGACTGCGTGGCGTTCGAAGGCGTCGCCGTCTTGCCCGCCGTCCCGGTCTTGACCGCATCCTTCGTCTTGGTCGACGCACCGGCCTGCTTGGACTGCGTGGCGCTCGACGGCGTCGCCGTCTTGCCCGCCGTCCCGGACTTGACCGCATCCTTCGGCTTGGTCGACGCACCGCCCTGCTTGGACTGCGTGGCGCTCGACGGCGTCGCCGTCTTGCCCGCCGTCCCGGACTTGACCGCATCCTTCGGCTTGGTCGACGCACCGCCCTGCTTGGACTGCGTGGCGCTCGACGGCGTCGCCGTCTTGCCCGCCGTCCCGGACTTGACCGCATCCTTCGGCTTGGTCGACGCACCGCCCTGCTTGGACTGCGTGGCGCTCGACGGCGTCGCCGTCTTGCCCGCCGTCCCGGACTTGACCGCATCCTTCGGCTTGGTCGACGCACCGGCCTGCTTGGACTGCGTGGCGTTCGAAGGCGTCGTCGTCTTGCCCGCCGTCCCGGTCTTGGCCGCATCCGTCGTCTTGGTCGACGCTCCGGCCTGCTTGGACTGCGTGGCGTTCGCAGGCGTCGTCGTCTTGCCCGCCGTCCCGGTCTTGACCGCAGCCTTCGTCTTGGTCGACGCACCGGCCTGCGTGGACTGCGTGGCGTTCGAAGGCGTCGCCGTCTTGCCCGCCGTCCCGGTCTTGACCGCAGCCTTCGTCTTGGTCGACGCACCGGCCTGCGTGGACTGCGTGGCGTTCGAAGGCGTCGCCGTCTTGCCCGCCGTGCCGGTCTTGGCCGCATCCGTCGTCTTGGTCGACGTGCCGGTTTTAGCCGCATCCGTCGTCTTCGCCGTCGTTTGAGACGACTTGGCCGGGATCGGCTTTTCGATTTTCTTGTTGACGGAACCGGCTATCGTTATGCCGAAACCGGATTCTGTATTCTTCGTGGCGGTAATATTCACATCGTCCTTAGCCGCAATACCGACATCGCCCGAGCTGGTCATATTGGTTCCCACCAGGTTCACGTCACCGCCCGAAGCATTGATCTCAATTCCACCGGCTCCCGCAGAAACGCTGCCTGCCTGCTGAACCGTCTGGTTCTTCTTTCGGAACTGAATACCGGCCGTAGCTGCTTCTTCCGTTACCGCAGTGGAAACGGTTGCACCGTCAGCCTGCGCGTTCGGCGACGCAACCGGCGGCGTCGTGGCTTGCCCTTTGTCCGCGCCTGTGCCGCTTACAGCCTGCTTGGCCTTGAGTTGCTGCATCACGGTACCATGCTTATCCTGCCAGGTCGCCAAGTCCTCGTTGCTCTGCGCGCTTCCGTCAGAACCTTGCGTGCCGCCGGTTCCGGTCTTGGCCGCAGGTGTCTGCGGTGTCGTTTTAGTGGTTTTATTTGTTTTTGATGCAGAAGTGGAAAGCGCAACGCCAACGGCCGAGGACTTGGAGGTGCTTTCAGCCGCCTCGAAGTTCACATCGCCCCCGGCATTGATACTGGCTTTATTCCCTGCGGCCAGATCGGTACCTTCAAGGTTGACGTCCTTACCGCTGTTTATGACGAGGTTGCCGCCGGAAGAAAGGCTTCCAGCCGCTGCCGTGGATTCCTCGGCCTTGCTATGACCCACCTCCGCAGTGACATCAACGGATTTGCCATCGGAGGTTCCCTGAGCGTTCGAGGATTTTGACGTCCCGACGCCCAATCCCGCACGGACACTTGTGGATTTGCTCTCGGAGGTACTGTGGGCTGCATTAATGGCGACACCTTCCGCACCGCTGATGGTCGCATCACCGCCGGCCGCCATATTGGTGCCTTCCAGCGTGACGGCTTTGCCTGCGTTCAAAGTCAGGTTGCCTCCAGTTGCGATGCTGCCTGCGGTGGCGGTTACGGAAGAGGCGGTTTCCTTGCTATAGCCACCCGCAACCTTGGCGTCCACGTTCGACTTTCCCGATCCTCCACCTGCGGAATCTCCTACATTAACAGACGCGCTGGCGTCATACGAGGTTGTGCTGGAGCTCGCAGTGTCTTTGGCGGCGTCGAAGGCAATACTGCCACCGGCATCAATGGCTGTGTCGCCTGTGGAGGAAAGATTGGTCCCTTCCAAGCGGGTATCGCCTTTTGTTTTAATAGTAATGTTGCCGCCGGAACTGATGCCGCCGGCAACGGCGGTGGTGGAGTTTGCACTTGTGTCCGTTTTGCTCGTGCCGCCGGAGACGCTTGCCTCAAACCCCTTACCCGAGCCTCGCGTGAGGCCTGCACTCATGGCAGCATTGACGTTACTGTCGGATGAGGACGAGGTTTCAGTATTCTCCGCAGCCTTGAAATCCAGGGAACCCGCTTCAAGTGCCACTCCTTGGCCCCCGCTGAGCTGCGTTCCTTCCAAGGTGGTCTTTCCGGAAGTCACGCTCGTAATCTTTCCGCCGGTCTTGATGGTGGAAACAACAGCCTCGCTGGATGCGGACGCACTCTTGTTGTCGTCTCTGCTGTAGCTGGCCTTGATGCCTGCGCCAACCTTGGCTGTCGCTTTAGCTCCAGCGCCCGCTTCTGCCCCGCCCGCATCTAGACCGACTCCTGCGCTGGCCGTGACGCCCGCATCGGCCTTGGCATATACGCCTATTTTGGCGGTATCGGATGTGCTTGTGCTTGTCTTGTAGCTGGTATTGGCCGCAGCCCGGCTGTCGTAAGTCTTGGCTGTCTGGCTGAAATCGCCGCCCGCTTCGATGGCGGTGCCGACATCGGTGATGCCGTTCTCTGCGGTACGGGCAATGGACCCGGAGCCGGAAGTAATGGAAGACACCCGGGCGGTGGTGCTCCCTTCAGCACTCGTGGTCTTTGAAACCTTTTGTTGTACCCCAACGGACAATTCGGCCTTGACGCTTCCCGAAGCACTCACTCCCGCATTGGCGCCGAGACCAGCATTGGCCGAGGCAGAGGTTTGAGCCTTGGCGCTTGCTTTGCCGTCAATATACAGACCGGAGCTCGTTTTGGTCGTCGAAGAGGTGCTCGTATGGCTATCCTCTGCGGCCAGGAAAGACATATCCTTTGCCGTAATATCCACGCCTGTCTCACCGCTCAGGTCGGAGCCCTGCACGACGAGATCCTTTTTGGAATTGATCGTAAGATTGCCGCCGCTGGCGAGCGTTGTTCCCTTATTGACAATATCGGTCGTCGTGTCCGTCGTGGTCTTGGTACGGAGAAGGTCGATACTCGTGCTGGAGTTCGCGTTGGCGGTTGCCGTAGCATTAGCACCGGCGTTGGCGCTTCCGGTTTTGGCATTTGCGCTGGCTCCGGCCGTCGCCTCGGCATCGGCCGAATTGGTCGTGCTCGCGTAAAGACCAACCTTGACCGTAGTGGTTTTGCTGGTAGCAACGTGGGTGTCTTGTGCCGCAAGGATATTCACGTTTTCGCCGGAGAGATTGGCGTCCCCGCCGGTTGTCACCTCTGCACCCCGCAGCGTGACGTCGCTCTTGCCCGTGAGGGTGAGATTTTTGTTTGCGTTAATCTGAGACGCCACGGCAGTCGTAGATTTATCTAACGAATCCGTGGTCGTGGTTTTCAGCAAATCGATCCCGCCGGCATCATTGGTGGCTGATGTCGAGGCACTCGCCTGGACTTTTCCCGAAGTGTCGACCGAAGCGTCCGTTGATGAGGATTTCGTATCACCGTCTCCACCGGAGAAAGAAAGAATACTGATCTTTTCAATGTGTGTCTTCGTGCTCGCCGTATCGCGAGCTTCCAGAACATTTAGATCCGTCCCGGCAATAGTAACATCGCCTTTGGCGTTCAGCTTGGCGCCCTGAAGCGTGGCCGTTTTTTCGGCGGACAGGTTCATGTCGTTGCCGGTAGAAACGGTCGAACCAACGGCCTTGGTCTGCTGGCGCTCCGTAGTTTTCGTTTCCTTACCATACAAGCCGCCAGAGACAAAAAGACCTGATTTGGTCTTAGTAGTAGCCACTCCCTTGCTGTTGTTACGAGCCAGGATATTGATATCTTCCCCGGCGTCCAGATCCGCGTTGCCGCCAGCCTTGATGGAGGAACCGGCCACGGTGATGTCCTTCTTGGCCGTCACCGTCAAATTGCCTCCGCTGGAAAGCGTGGAGCCTATCTGTTTCGTTCTGGTGTACGTGGTATCGGTGTTTTTGGAATGCGTATGCGCTGCTGCCCCCCGCTGCATGGTATCCAGAACCACGCTATTGCCCGCGGTCAGATCGGCATTGCCCTCAGCGGCAATATTGGCCCCCAAGTTTGTAATATTCTTTGCCGCATCGAGTTTCAGATCTCCGGTGGAAACGATGCTCCCCGTTTTACCCATGGTCGTCGAGCCGGGGTGCATGACCAAGGTCTTGTTGAGGATGCTGCCGTCAGTGGAGGACAGGGCCACATCGTCGCCTGAAATGGTGCCGCTGGTATTGGTGATGTCACCTTTCGTGGTGACGTTCAACGTGTTGGCTGAAATGGAGCCGCCCGTGTTGGTCAGTGACTTCAGGTTGAGATTGGCAGTCGTTGCGGAGATATTTGTCCCGTCGCTCGAGGCGAACATCTGTTTGGTCGAAGCCGCCAGATAGACCACCGGCGCCAGCACTTTCTGACCATCGACAACGGTCTCCACCATCCAGAGCATGTCTTCCGTGAGTAAAGATTGCTGATACGCACTCAGCTTCGTGCCCATTTTCAGACCGAGCGTTCCCGCCTGATTGGCAGCGCTATCCATGAGACCTTGCATCTGCTCTTTTTCGTTGGAATATTCCGGGAGGAGATTGCCACCTGTCTTGGAGGCCAACTGTTGACCTACGAGATATGTCTCATAACCTGCATCGCCCAAACGCTTGAGCACTTCATCGGAATCGAAGTTGTTTTTCGCAAGAAGATACTCACTGCCCAGGAAGTTATCAATATCGGCGTACAAAGGATTGGATTCTACCAGATAACTGGCATTTGAACTCTTATTGGTGACGAACATGCCATTGGGGTTAGTGGGCAGATTCAGCGTCAAGCCGAGAAAAGTCGTTCCTGTTGCCGTCAGAGCGGCAGGAGAGCCGGTGCTTGGCGAACCGCTGTTCGCCAGTGAAACATTGTCAACGTAGAGATTTTCGGCCCTGATGTATGCTTTTTGTATAGTAGTTGGCAGTACCGTGACGTCTTCACTCGCATACTGATCTGGTTTATCATCGTCCTCATAGTCCAATTTGATCTCTTCAGTTCTCTTTCTATTAAGTACTATATCGGTATTGTCGAAGGATGACCCTGAATTCCCAATAATTTTTACGTTATTGCCGGAAATTGAACTTCCTAAATTGAGACCGGAATCAAATCCCTGAATGGTTACCGTTCCTTCGCCTCCGCCATTGATATGCGGTGTAAACGCAGGGGGGCCTCCAAGAAAATATTCAGATACATAGAATACTATACGATAATAATCGGCATGATCCTTATTATAAAGAAATGTGCTTGTACGATCCTCTTGATAATTATTGTAAGACCGTATAGCGCCATTCTGGACCTGATTCTTGAATTTTTTCGCTGTAATTGTAATGTTATTTGCCGCATCAATGTAGCTGCTATTAATAAAACTGTTAGCAGTAATTGTTGTATCATGTCCAGAACCAATGGTTGCAAGAGGTGTTTGCGGTGTGGAATCATTATTGAATGTTTGGCTTGCTGAAGCTATCAGATCGTTCCCGGCATACAGTGCTCCTGCGTTTGTTAGGCTGCCTTGCGAACTGGCGATCAAATTATGCGCAGCAGAGATACCTCCGGTAGACTCGTTTTGGAAAAAACGGGCCTGTATATCAAGATCATAGCCGGAATAAAGCATGCCATAGTTAATAAAATTAGAAGAGACAACGATATTACCTGCACCCGACCCCGAAGTGGCGGCCAAAATACGTGAAGTCGAATCCCCCGTTCCACCAACAGTCAGCCCGGACGTCACCGTCACGTCCATGTCCCCGGTACTTTCCATGGAACCGCCGTCGGTGACTCTCAGCTTTCCGGTTCCCATGTGCATAGAACCGCTCAACAGGTTGCCCGTATTGTCGACGGATCCGCTGTTTGCGGTCGTCTTGCCTCCGACATCAAGCAAACCGTAGGCGTGCATGGAGCCGCTGTTACGGAAGTCACCGTCAACACGCACGAGGATATCGCCGGCGTCTGCCGTCATAATTCCTGCGTTGATCAGATCGGTGCCGGCAAAGAGGCTGATATCTCCTGCGGCGCTCTGTACGCCCTGCCTGACTCCTGCGTCGAAGGTCATGCTCCCGGTGGCTGCTGTCAGGTCCATATTGCCCGTAGACTTGAGTGCGGCGTTACCGAAAAAGAGGTCTCCGCCCGTGGCGGTCACTCCCATGGAACCGCCTGAATTCAGGGTGGACAGAGAGGAAGCGCCGACAGCAAGACTCTGGGTGAGCAGGGAAAAAACGGAACCTGCGCCATAGTAGACACCGTCAAGATTCCATGCGGCGGAACCGATGAGACTGACCGCGTAGCCGTACCGTTTGTTGGCATCGGTAATATCTGCCGTAGCGGACGCCGTGTCGGTCAATGTCCCAAGATTGTAAATGAGACCACTCTCGGCCTTGATACCACCGCCAGTAAGCATGGCACCGCCGTTGGTGGCTGTCAGGCTGAGGTTGTGTCCGGCGGAAAGGTTGGCGTCAATCGCCTTTACGGCATCAGCCCCGGCATCTGTACTGGTGATGCTCAAATCACGCTTGGCCGAAAGCCGGCTGGCGATCTCGATCTTGCCGGAGGATGTAATGACAAAATCCTGGGCCGTGGCTGCAGCCTCACCCTGCATGCGGACGCCAACGCCCGTCTCAGTGGCCTTCATGTTGATGAGGTTCGCATACATGCCGCCCAACGCGCTGGAATCAATGGCCCAAGTCGGGGCTGCTTCCGCTGCATCGGAGGCGATGGCACGGGTCTCGCCGGTCTCATGATTCCAATGATTCGAACCCGCCACCATGTTCAGGGTCTGCGCATTGACCTGTCCCTGAACGGCGATCTTGCGGGAAACGAGATTGAGAACCTGCTGAGCGCTCGCGTTGATGCCGGTACCCGTAATGAGGATATCCCCGCCGCGCACGTCGAAGCCGTTGAGCACGCCGCCCGTCATGTCGGGCGTCCCGGTAACGAGGCTGGCCTTATCCGTATTGAGGAAGCCGCCGCCGCTGCTGGTGATGCCGAAGGGGTTGGCGATGATGACATCGGCCTTGCCACCCAGGACTTCGGTAAAACCGTTCAGGTAGGTGCGGCTGTTCCCTGTCACTTCATTAAGGATGATGCGCGCCTGATGGCCAGCGGCAAGATTCGCGTTGCCCGCGACCTGCCCGGCCAGCTGGGACCGTCGATAGGCCTGGCTCATGTCTCCGTTATTCAGCACCAGCCCATGTGCATCGACGTTATAGCTCGTGAAGGCGTTATGCGACAAGCCGGAGCTGTTAGGCGCGGCGATGTTGACCACGGGCACGCCGTTCCCTGCAGGCGTGACAGTCGTATTCGTCGCCCCGGAGGGAACCGGGTCCGCCGCCAGGACCATCTGAGGCGGGCACAGGAGCAGGAGACACAAGAGCCAGACCAGTGATCTGAATCCGAGTTCCATGCACTGTTCACCCATCTTGCGCGTCATGATTTTTCGCATTGTAGCGTGCCGCATCGTCGTAAACATAAGAGGCTCCTTAAAAGCTCACGGTTATAGCCGCAGAGAATTGCACCGGTTCCCGCTCAATGGCGGTCGGGACGGCTATGGACTTCGCAGCGGACAACTCGCCCGACAGGTATTTGCCGGCAAAACGAATTCCGAGCGCCGCACCCGAAAGTTCGGCGTCGTTGGTGGTCTTGAATTGTTCTATCCGGCCCATGTCGAAGCCGATGTACGGCCTCAGCGTGACGCCGATGTACGGGAGCGGGGGCAACGACGTGGAGATTTCGTTGCGGACGTACAGGGCGCGATCACCTGACAGGCTGTTCCGGTTGAAGCCGCGCACGGTGTAGAAACTACCGACCGTCAATTGCTCCGACCCATACAACGGCACCAGCGCGTACTGCCCGAAAAGCTGGCTGCTGAAGACAAGGTCCTGGGTCAGAACCTCGAAAGGGACGGTCACACCGGCGGAATATCTGAATTTTGCTCCTTGAGCTCGCGGCGAGGAGGTCGGCGCATCGCCTTGGTCCCTGAGCGCGCCGAATTCCATGAGTCCCTTGCTCCATCCCAGCCCGCCGTTGAGGATGAACCCGGAAAAGCGGGAAAACCAATTGACGTCCACATCCAGAGTGGCCAGCTTGCGGCTTGAAATCTTCAAAAACTCACCATCGAGATAGTTCCTTGAGTTCTTGGTATTAAGGGCGACGAGCGTGGACAGTTTCTGGTTCTGATCGCGGTAGGCGACCCAATCCAGTTCACCCCGAAAGGTCTCGTTCGTACCTCTGGCGACGAGGGTCCTGGAGCTGGTTTTTACGGGAGAGCGGTAGCTGGAGTTGCTGTAGAAAAGCTGGACCCCGTAATAGCCGAACGGCACGGAGTAGTAGAGGCTGTCGGAATTGGAATCACGGAACCTCGCATCCTCGAAAAGCGTTTCCCGGTGCGTATAGTTCAGGTAATCATTGAGGAATAGCGGATGGTCCACGCCTGCGGTCACGGCTCCCTGATGGCGACCCGTCGAAAGACCGCCCAGATTGTCCAGGGTGCCAGAGATAAACAGGGGCAGAGATGGGGTGTTGGTGATGGTGACGACGCTGGCGCCCGCTTCCGCTCCAGGGCTTATTTCCATGGTGGCGCTGTTGGATTGCAGACGGTTGATCTGATCCAACCCCTGCTCGATATCCCTCAAATTGAGCGGCTTCCCCGGAACAAACGGAAACGCCGTGGAGAGATTCACGCTCCTTTTGTCGCCGTCCTTGAGGATGAGCCGCTCGACCTTGCCTTCGACGATGAGGATCTCAAGCCGCCCATTGGTCAGGTCCTGCGCCTGCACATACGGCCGCACGGCAATATACCCGCGATCCATGTAGGCCTTCAGTATCTCACTAAGGAGCTTCTCTATATCTTCCACGTAGAGGCATTTGTTCAGGTAGGGAGCCGTCAAGGACTTGGTGACGCTCTCCGGCAGAAGCGTAACCCCGGTAAGCTCTATTTCCTGAATATCCCTGCACATGCCGCTCTTTTGCAGGCTCGGAGCCGGGACCTCCGGTACCGCCTGAGGCGTCGTTTCCTTCCCGCGATTGGAATCCTTAAGCAGTTGCTGCTTCATGCGCTCCTGCTGTTCGTTCTGAATGCGCTGGGCCTCGCGGTTGGCGGCCTCAATCTCGGCCGGAGTAACGGACCAGGCCGGAGCGGCAAGCGACATCACGCAGCAGACAAGCAGGGCCGCAACAGACGCATTTCCAGACAACCTGCTGAAACAAATAGAGAGAAACTTGAACATATAGTGGCACCCGCGCAGGACAAAACGTGTTGAATGGCTTCGAATAAAAACGGATAGAGCCTTTTCGAAACATTAATGTCTGCATATAACCGATGACAGGTTTCAGGTCTGTAAGGGGATTCCCCTACAAGGTACACTTTTTTTACAACAATCCGGTTTTATTCATGAATTCATCGACCAAGGCCACCTTGCAATCCCGATGCTTCGATGCTAACTGCTCAAGCCGGTTCTGTTTAAACAGTCCGTGTCGAGAGTTGACGAAGCGCATCAATGCCTTTTCGTCCCCTGCCCTTCACCAACGTTCCAACAGCGGACCGGGTCATTCCCTGTGCCGGGCGAGGGGTGCGCGATTTCTTGACTGAAGCCGCGCGGAGAGGCTGAACGGGTCTGCTGGACAACACCCCTTGTGATACCAACATCCATTTAATATAATGAGATAAAACCATGATTCCTACACCGGTTCGGGGGATGCGTATTTTCCTGGTGGATGACCACCCCTCCATTCTTGATGCGCTGCAGACCATTTTCATGCGGAACAACCATGAGGTGGGCACGGCAACCAGCCTGGAAAAGACCGAGGAAGCCCTGGCCACTTTCGAGCCGGACCTGGTCGTGGTGGATTTGAGCCTGTGCGGAGAGAGCGGCCTGGATCTTATCGCGCCGCTGGTGGAGAGGGACGTTCCGGTCCTCATCTACTCCATGCACGAGGACGCGGCGACTTTGCGAAGAGCCTTGCAGGCGGGGGCAAGCGGGTATGTCTCCAAGCGCGAGCCCATGTCTGTATTGCTTGAAGCCGTGGATCATATCTTCGCGAGTAGGCAGTATATCAGCCCCCTGGTCTCGCTCAACCTCGAATCTTCCTTTTTTACCCAGCCCCAGCACGCGCTCAGCGAGCGGGAAAGGCAAATACTCGCCTTGCTGGCGAAAGGGGAAACCAATGCCGAAATCGCTGAATCACTCAATATCAGCATCCGCACGGTGGAATCGTACTTTACCCGCATGATCAGCAAACTGGATTTGCCGGGGATGAAGGATCTGCGCAAATACGCCATAGCCGATGGGCGATCATAACGCCTCCGGGCCGACGCCCCCCTCGAAGCGCCCTTAGGCAGGATGCCGGACTTAAGCCGGTCCCGGAGCTTGTCGGCAGCCCCTCCACCGCCACGGCATTCCAGCCGTCGGGACCGTACCGAGCATACATTTCTCGTAGCTACGTTCGTAGCCTACCGCTAAAACGTACCGGAATGTATTTTCCACGTTTCTCCCCCATCACCACCGCACCCGCCCAGTTTACGGATTCTCCTATTAATTCGATGGCACGCCCGCCCTGAAGCCCAAGCGCAACCGCCTGACAGAATAATTGCAGTGAAGACGCTGCGGACAACCGCCACGCAAGCTCCGGCGGCAGGGTTTCTGTCCCCCCGCCGTTTTTTTCACGAGCATGACGCAAACAGCCGTCAGGGAAACCAAGCCCTTCGGGCGGACGCTTCGCGATCCGGCCTTGCCCCGACGACTTTGCTTGTGTCGTCATCCGCTCAGGCGACGACGAGAGGGATGACGGTTTCGACTCCGACTCAAGAGATGGCGGAAGGACCGGCTATGGACTCTAAAAGCCACAGAGCCCATGCACCTGTCCACCTCAGTTTTGCCGCTAATTGGTCCAAATAAGTGAACCCACTTCCGCCGCAAATCGCGCGTTCCCCGAACCACCTTTACCGCAGGCTCAATCCAGTACTTTCGCCACGTCATCCCGCATGACCTGCGGGACTCGTTGGGCCGCTCCGAAGTCTGGATGTCTTTCCAGACCGGCTACTTGGCCGAGGCAAGACCCAAATACTGACCAAGATGAGGAACGGTGAACTCCCCATGGATGATTTCGATCAGGTGAAAATGTTCATGAATGACTGGCTCAAGCGCTTCCTGAAGGGAAATGAACACATTGCCAGCAACAACCTCGCCACGCCCAGCCCCCACACGCAGTATGTGCCGGGATACACCGCAAAGGGGATCGGCCGGCTCAAGGATCTGATGGTATCCAAGGACTATGCCACTATGCGGAATTGCATACTCATGGCGGCTGAAGACGGGGCTTTCGGTCCACCGGATTCGCTCCCCTGCCCGGCGAGTTCGCGCACGAATGCATCAAGACACTTATTATCTACTATCGCATCATCAGCCACCGTGCCGAAGGCGATTCCGCATTTGAAAAAACCGTTCTGCCGCCTGAACCTGAGACTTCATAGCCACAGGAACCCAAGCTCAAATCCTGCTTTCCGAAGCCCCTGAACGATACAAAGCGGACAGGATCGCCGCCAAACGCTGGAGCGAAGTCCGAGTCCGCGTTGAACTTGTGGCAGGTCCAGCAAAGGCCGTCGTCGATGGACGGGGATTCCGGGTGGGCGTCGGGATAGCAGGCAGTGGCCACGCCCATATTGGCTCCCCTTCCCTTACGAATTCCACCAGATCCGAGGCGTAGTGAAAGCCCCGCCAGATATCCGCCGGGTCCCGGTCCGCCATGTCGCCGCGCAGGGTCAGAATATTGTCTATGCCCGCGTCCCGCAGTCGGTCCAGATGATCGGCGGGGCCCAGCCTTTCCGCCCCGACGCAGGTCAGGTGGGCCATGATTTTCATTAAATATACTTTGTTACGGGGCGGGCCTTGAGGCCCGCCCCGGTAAATCGTTTCGGATCAGGCGCGTTCCCGGCGCAGCCTTTCGGCCGCCCGGACCATGTTACCGAGCGAGGCGATAGTTTCGGGCCAGGCGCGGGTCTTGAGGCCGCAGTCCGGGTTAACCCAGAGCCGTTCAGCGGGGATGACCGCGAGCGCCTTGTGCAGGAGCGAGTAGATCTCCTCCTCGTCCGGCACGCGCGGGCTGTGGATGTCGTAGACGCCGGGGCCGATCTCCGCCGGATAGTCGTACTGGTTGAAGGCGTCGAGCAGCTCCATGTTGCTGCGGCTCGCCTCAATGCTGATGACGTCCGCGTCCATCTCGGCAATGGCCCCCATGATGGCGTTGAATTCGCTGTAGCACATGTGGGAATGGATCTGGGTCTCGTCCCGCACTCCGGCCGCGGTCAGCCGGAAGCAGTCCACGGCCCAGCGCAGGTACGTCGCCTGGTCCGCCTTACGGATCGGCATGCCCTCACGGAGAGCGGCCTCGTCGATCTGGATAATCTTTATGCCCGCCGACTCCAGGTCCAAGACCTCGTCGCGCATGGCCAGGGCGATCTGGCGACAGACAATGTCTCGGGAAAGATCGTTGCGCACGAAGCTCCAGCAGAGGATGGTCACCGGCCCGGTGAGCATGCCCTTCATGGGCTTATCCGTGAGGGACTGGGCGTACAGCGCCCAATCCACGGTCATCTTCTCGGGGCGGGACACGTCGCCGTAAATGATCGGCGGCTTCACGCATCGGCTGCCGTAGCTCTGGACCCAGCCGTTCTGCGTGAAGCAGAACCCGTTGAGCTGCTGGCCGAAGTATTCGACCATGTCGTTGCGCTCCGGCTCACCGTGAACCAGCACGTCCAACCCCAACGCCTCCTGGCGCGCGACCACTTCGGCGATGTGGCCCTGCATGGCCTTGACGTAGTCCGCCTCGGACATCTCGCCCTTCTTGAACTGCAACCGCTGTTTCCGGATCTCGGCGGTCTGGGGATAGGACCCAATGGTCGTGGTCGGGAACAGCGGGAGATCGAGCAGGCCCCGCTGCACGGCGGCCCGCTCGGCAAAGGGCGAGGCGCGATCATACATGTCAGGCGTGACCGCTACCGCGCGTTCCCGCACCCGCGCGTCCCTCACGTCGCGGTGCGCCCCCCGGGCCAACAGGGAGGCCTTGTTCTCGATGAACAGGTCGGGCTTGTCGCCGGTAGAGGAAGCCTGCTTCAGGACCGCGATCTCCGCGCACTTCTGTACGGCGAAGGCCATCCACTGCTTCAGTTCCGGGTCCAGCGCGGTCTCGCCTTCAACGTCCATGGGGGAATGGAGCAAAGAGCAGCTCGAACCGATCATGATCTGAGCAGGCTTTGTCCGCTGGCAGGCTGCGTTCACTTTTCGCAGGGCGGTCTCCAACTCGGTCTTCCAGACGTTGCGTCCGTCCACCAGCCCCAGGGAGAGGGTCAGATGCGACGGCAGCTTGTCGAGGATCTCACCGAGTTGGCCGGGCCCCCGGACCAGGTCCACGTGCATCCCGTTCACCGGCAGGGACAAGGCCAGATCGAGGTTGTCACCCAGGGTGCCAAAATACGTGGCTAGCAGCAGGCGCGAACTGACGGCGGCCGCCCTGAGGCGGGAGTAGGCCGCGCCAAACGCCCGCTTCGCCTCCTCCGAAAGATCGGTGCACAGGATCGGCTCGTCCAACTGAATCCAGGTGCAGGTCCCGTCGAGTTCGGCGATGATCCGGCAATAGGCCTCAACCAGCCCGTCGAGGTGAGCCCACCGGTTGCAACCGCCGGTTTCCTTGGCCAGCATGAGGAAGGTGATAGGGCCGACCAGAACCGGTTTGGGGGAATGCCCCAGTTTGCGGGCAGACTCGACGGCGTCGAACAGCCTTGAGCCGGTCTTGGCAAAGGTCGTGTCAGGGGCCAGCTCCGGGACGATGTAGTGGTAGTTGGTGTCGAACCACTTGGTCATTTCCATGGCCGGGATGCCCTTTTCGGCATTGCCCCTTGCCATGTTGAAATACGTGGTCAAATCGATTTCGCCTCCGGACCAGCCGAAACGCGGCGGGACCGCGCCCAGCATGGCCACAGTGTCGAGGACGTGGTCGTACAGGGAAAAGTCGCCGACCGGGACGAGGTCGAGCCCGGCATCGGCCTGGATGGCCCAGTGACGATCCCTGAGCCCGTCGGCGGTGGCGACCAGTTCGGTCTCCCCGATCTCGCCCCGCCAGAATTGTTCCAGGGCCCATTTCAGTTCCCTGTTTGCCCCCATGCGGGGAAAACCCAAAACGTGCGCGTGCATGTCTACTCCATGGTTGAGAGTGAAAGACAAGGAGCGCATCCCGGCAACGGGCGATGAGCCGAAACGACATCATGCCGTCCTCTTTGCTCTGCAACACCAGCCCGCTCGCGAGTCCGTTCGCGCTCCGGCAAGACGTCTTCTGGCTTCCGGCCCCATCATGTTGAATCCCTTCCCGAATCCGGTGGTCATCAACGGGTATTGCCGGTTACAGCGGCGCGTCCGCAGCGGCTTCTCACCGCTTTCCGTTTCTTGCCAAATCCATATATCAAGATATTTTGATATATACTCTTGCCGGGCTTTGCAAACCTTTTCCCGCCTCGTCAGAGAAAACACGAACGGACGATCTCCGATTGCCCATATCTTTTGCCCGTCAACCACAAGACGTTCGCATTGCACCTACCCGATACACCGCGTTCCCCCCCTTGGCGCCCCTGTCATCGACTCGAACACAGCCTTCCGCCTGGTTTTTCAGACTTTCAAGCTGTACCCGGGACATTGAAGCCTCATTATGAACGCCAAGAAAAACACGCGCTCACTGTGCGACAAAATCTGTTGCCGCCAGGGCCTCCCTTTCGCTCGCCCCTATTCCCGTCAGGTCCCTGTTCGGCTGTGGGGCAAGGCCAACCACGGCTCAAGGCTCACTCGCATCCCCCTTGTCCCGGAGCGCGGCGAGTCGGAGATCAATCCACTATTTTTTCGTGACATTGATAGTAACTTTCAATATCAAGCAGAAGGCACGGCGGTTCGATACGGCTGATTCATAAGTGGAACCGTTAATTGTGAAAAGAATGTCTCCAACAGCCCGGCGCAGATATTCGTTATCAGAATCATGATTTGTGTATTTCAGACGCTACGCATAACCCACTGGTACAGCCATGACCGAAACAATCGAAATACGCCACGCCATCCCCGGCCGTATCCGCTACAGGATCAACGGACTACGACGCAACCAGGACCTGGCCCGGCAAATGACGGACAGCCTGCTCCGGCTCGATTTCATCGAGACGGTCAGGCCGAACCTCAAGTGCGCGAGCCTGGTGGTCTCGTTCACGCCCGACGAAACGCTGCCGCTCCGGATCTTGGACGCCCTCCGCGAAGTCCTGGGGATCACCCCAGCCCTGCGCGAACTGCCTATGGCCGGGGTGCCGGACTGCGCCTCCCCGCTCTGCGAATGCCGGGCCTGCCAGGCTACCCGCACCGGCTGCAATCCGGTCAAGGGAGCGTTCAGACGATTCGCCGTCATCAGCACGGTTATGGGTGTGGTGGGCGTGCGCTCGCTCCTTTTCGGCTTCTCCGTGACCCAGACCGCCTTCAGCCCGCTGGGACTGATCGCGGTGGGATTCTCCCTGCCCCTGTTCAAACAGGCATGGGAGCAGATCCGCTCCAAAAGGTTCACCCTCGAAGCATTCCTGGGCGTGAGCTGCGTGGCCGCCGTGGCTGCGGGCGAGGCCCTGACCGCCTTCGAGGTGCTCTGGATCAACTCCGGAGCCGAACTGATCAAGGCGTGGATCACCGAACGCTCGCGCAAATCCATCAGCCGCATTCTTTCCGTCTCTTCGCACCACACCTTCGTGCTGGTGGACGGCATTGAAGTGGAGAAGGAGGTCTCCGACCTGGTTCCCGGCGACGTGGTCGTCCTGCACACCAGCGAAAAGGTCTGCGTGGACGGCGAGATCGTGGACGGCGGCGCGCTCATGGACGAAGCGCCGATCACCGGGAGGTCCGACTTCGTTGCCCGTCAGGCGGGCGACCGGGTGATGGCCGGAACCTTTGTCCGCCAGGGCGTCATCTACGTAGAGGCCCAGGAAGTCGGCGACCGCACCTATCTCGCCCGGATTCTCAGGATGGTCGAGGATTCACTGGAGAACCGCGCCCCCATCGAGGGCGTGGCCGACCGCCTGGCCGCCAACCTGGTCAAAATCGGTTTCGTCGTCACCGGCGGCACCCTGCTGCTCACCGGCTCGTTGTGGCGGGCGTTTACGGTCATGCTGGTCATGGCCTGCCCCTGCGCCACGGTGCTGGCGGCGTCCACCGCCGTGTCCGCCGCCCTGAACGCGGCAGCCCGTCGAAACATCCTCATCAAGGGCGGCAGGTACCTTGAAGAAATCGGAACCACAGACACCATTTGCTTCGACAAGACCGGCACCCTGACCACCAATGAGCCGGTCCTGGCCCGCATCGTTCCGCTGCCCGACGCCACCGAGGAGTACATCCTGGGCCGGGCCGTGTCCGTGGAGATGCACAACCATCACCCGCTGGCCCAGGCCGTCAAGGCCGAAGCCGACAGGCGGGGGATGGAAGCCGAGGCCCATACGGTCTGCGAATACTTCCTGGGCATGGGCATGCGCGCCGAGGTCGGCGGCAGCGAGATACTGGTCGGCAATTCCAAGCTCATGGAAATGCACGGGGTGAACGTGGAACCCGCCCGCCGCAAGGCGGCCCCCCTGCGCCGCCAGGGCAGGACCGTACTCTTCCTGGCCGAGGACAAGAAAGTGCTCGGTCTGCTGGCCTTCGACAACATGATCCGCCCCGAGGGGCGGGAGGTGGTTCGCCGACTGCGCAGGGGCGGAGCCGACGACATCGTGCTCATCACCGGCGACGAACCGAACACCGCGGCCGACCTGGCCCGTCGGCTGGGCATCGCCACGGTCCACGCCTCGGTCATGCCGGAAGACAAGGCCGATATCGTGGACACGCTGCAACGCGACGGCGCTTCGGTCATGATGGTCGGCGACGGGGTCAACGACGCCCTGGCCCTGGCCCATGCCGACGTGGGCGTAGCCATGGGCGCGGGCGGCAGCGAAGTGGCCATCGAGGCCGCCGACATCGCCCTGGTCGACGACGACCTCGGCGGACTGGTCTATGTCCAGTCGCTGAGCCGGGCCACGCTCAAAGTGGTCAACCAGAATTTCTGGATAGCCACCGGTTCCAACCTGTTCGGCGTGGCCCTTGGAGCCACGGGTCTGCTTTCCCCGGTCATGGCGGGCCTGCTGCACATCGTCCACTCCCTCGGGGTGCTGGCGAACTCGGCCCGACTGATGCGCTACGAGCCCCCCGCCATCGAGACGGCCCCCCTGAACGACAGCCCGCACGCATAGGACCCGACCATGGATTTCAACACCCTCATGGGACTGCGCCGCTACCTGAGCATTCAACACCACGTTCCCGGCCGCATCCGCATCAAATTCTCCCTCAAGCTTCTGGCCGACCCGCGCGCCCAGGCGCTCAAAGAGGAAAAGGAAGGCCGTACGCAGCCTTCATGGATTCGCCAGACCAAGGTCAACATGTTCACGCGCAACGTCATCATCGAATACGACCCGCAAGTGGTCCAACCGGAAAAACTGCATGAGGCTCTGATCACGAAGGACGAGGCGCGGTTCAGCGAACTGGCCGCCGAGTTCAAGGCGATCCTGGAATCATGACACCAAATAGAGGAGAAAACCGCATGGATTACATGAATCTTCCCCAAGGAACTCCCCAGTTCGAACAGAACCAGGGCAATCCCGGCCAGCAGTCCCAACCACAGCCGGACGGCTACTACCAATTCCAGCCGGGACTCGGCTTCGTCCAGGTGCAGGTCCCGCAGGGCGACCCGGGCCAGCCCGTGGGTGGCCAGACGCAACAACCTCTGGGCGAAGCCGCTCAGCAGGCGGCGTATCAGGCGGCACAGGCGCAACAGGCGGCACAGGCAGAGCAGGCAGGCATGTTCGGACAGGGAACGCCGGAAGGCGCGCAACCCAAGTTCGACCAGCAGCGGCTCGGCAAGATGTATTCCACCGTCAGCGACGTCATGAACGGCGAAGCCGATCCCTCCTCGCTCATCGGCCTTTTCGCCGAGAACAGCGGTGATTTCTGGAAGGGGGCGTTGGTGGGCGCAGCGGCTGCGGTCCTGCTCAACAACGACGCGGTCAAGGGCGCGCTCGGCGGGCTCGTCGGCTCGGTGGGCGCCATGTTCGGCGACAAGGATCCGGATGGAGAACAAGTCACGGTGGGCGGCGAGTAGCCCCGGAGAACAAGGAAGGACAAACACATGACCAACAAAATCAACACGAAAACCAAATACGTACCCGTCCTCGGCACGGCGATGGGCGCGGCCTTGTTCGGCGCCGTTATCGGCGGTACCGCCGCAGCGGCCAAGGGTATGCGCGAAGTCAAGGCGGGCCGGGCCACCGGTCAGGAAGTGGGCGCGAGCATCGCCCGTGAAGCCGGTTCCACGGCCGTCGCCGTGGGCGCGGCCACCGCCGTGGTCGGCGCGCTCAGCCTCGGCCCGTTCCTGTCCACCCTGGGCATCGCGGCCCTGGCAACCGGAAGCAAGTACGCCATGGACTCCCTGCTTCAGGGGAAGAAGCCTGAACCGGCGTTGGCCGGTCCGGCTCAGAGCCAGACCGCTGCATCCGCTGTCAAGGCGGACACCGGGAAAAAAGCCGCGGCTAGGAAAACCGCCGCAAAGAAGTCTCCCGCGAAAAAGGCCGCCACCAAGAAGGCCGCCCCCAAAAAGACCACTTCGTCCAAGACGGCCAAGGCCAAGACAGGGAAATCCACGCCAAAAACCGAAACCGACAAGGCATAACCCCCTCGAAAGGAGCAGACCATGAGCGATTACTACGTGAACCAACCGCAGCCCGGCGCATCCTCCCAGGAGGGAGCCTACATGAAAAATCCGCAGCAGCCGTCCTACTATTACCAGGACGCCAATCAATACGGCGCCGCCAATGCCCAGGCCGCAGGCATGAACCCCGTTACGGCACCTTCAACCAGCCAGACCGGCGCGATGACCTCCTGGTTCAATTTCACTTCGTCGGACTACCTCAAGGGCCTGGCCCTGGGCGCGGGCGTGGCCCTGGTGGCCACCAATCCCACGGTCCAGAAGGCTGTGGTTTCGGGTGCCGTCAAGGTGTGGGCCGCCCTGCAGGGCGGCGTCGAGGAACTCAAGGAACAGGTCCAGGACGCCAAGGCGGAACTGAGCCAACAGGACTAGCGCCATGGCCGACACCAACACCGCAAAGCCCCCTTTGCTGCCAGCCATGGACACCCGGACCCAGCGGACAGTCGCCAAGGCGGCCATGGCCGCATCCCTGGGCGTCCTGGTGGCCACCGGGTTGATGGAAACCAACCACACCCCGACCCTGAAGAAGGTCCACATGTGGTCCGGGTTCGCCCTGGTCGGGTTTTCCTATTGGCACTACTCGCTGTACAACAAGAAATCCGGCGGCGGAGCGTAGGAGAATGACCGCAACCACGGCAAGACGACACCCGTTCACCATCGTCCACGAAGTCCCCGGACGGCTTCGGCTGCGAAGCCGGAGGCTCTTCGATCCCGCCCTCGATCTCAAGTATCTGGAGGCCCTGGCCGGATCGCTTCCCGGCGTGGATTCCGTGCGCACCAACAAGTGGGGCTCATCCATAGTCATCGACTACGATGCGGACCCGAAAAACAGAACGCGGATACTCAACCTCCTGGAAAACATTCCCACGGAGGCGTATCTGTCCGGGGGCATGCGGGGCGACCCGATGTCCCCCGCAGTGGTCGCCGGCCAGGGCACGGCCGCCGCGCTGACGCCATTCCTGCCGTGGCAGGCCAAAGCCCCCCTGAGCTGGCTGCTCGGCCTGCCGACCATCCTCAAGGGGCTGCACACCCTGCTCTACGACGGCGTCAAGCTGGAGGTGCTCGATGCCTCGGCCGTGGGCTTCTCCCTGCTCCGGCAGGACTACTTCACGGCCAACGCCATCGTGGCCCTGCTCGGATTGGGCTCGTTCCTGGAAGACTGGACCGAACGCAAATCAGACGATTTGCTCAAAAGTCTGCTCAAGCCCCAGGTGGAAACGGTTTCCGTGGAACGAGAGGCCCTTGAGATACGCATTCCGTTCGGCGATTTGATGGTAGGCGACCTGGTCCTCTGCGGTTCCGGCGAACTGGTGCCCGTGGACGGAGTGGTCGTCGATGGGGACGCGGCCCTGAACCAGAGTTCCATCACCGGAGAATCGCTGCCCGTGCACGTGTCGGAGGGTGACGATGTTCTCTCCGGGGCCGTGGTCGAGGACGGGCGCATCAAGATAGCGGCCCGCAACGTGGGCGGCGAGACGTCCATGGCCCGCATCGGCCGGTTCCTGGAAAACTCTCTGCGCACCCAGTCCGCCTCCCAGAAGAAATCCGACGAGTTGGCCGACAAACTGGTGCCGGTGACCTTCGGCCTCGGCCTGGGCCTGTTCGCCCTGACCCGCGACGTCAGCCGCGCGGCTTCGGTCCTGACCGTGGACTACTCCTGCGCCATCAAACTGGCCTCGCCCGTGGCCGTCAAGACCGGCATGCACACGGCCGGGCATTGCGGCGTTCTCCTCAAGGGCGCGCAGGCCCTGGACAACCTGGCGCGCATCGACACCCTGGTCTTCGACAAAACCGGCACCCTGACCCGAGGCGACCTCATGGTGACCGACGTCGAGCCACTGAACGGGCTGGGGCCGGAAGAACTGCTCGCCCTGGCCGCCGGAGCGGAGGAGCACTACGCCCACCCCGTGGCCCGCGCCGTGGTGTCCGAAGCCCGGACGCGCGGCCTCCCCTTCCCGCCCATCAGCCAGGTCGACTTCATCGTGGCGCACGGCGTGTCGGCCCACGTGGACGGCAAACGCGTGCTGGTGGGCAGCAGGCATTTCCTGGAGGACGACGAAGGCGTGGATTGCTCCCCTGTCCGCCTGCTGGCCCGCCGGCTGCGCGGCGAAGGCAAATCCATCCTCTATGTGGCCCGTTCCGGGGAACTCCTCGGAATCATCGCCCTGCGCGACGAGCTTCGGCCGGAGGCCGCCGAGGCCATGGCCATGCTCAAAGAACGCGGCATTACCAAAATCGTCATGCTCACCGGCGACCACCAGGACACCGCCAGGGCCATCGCGAACGAGCTGGGCTGCATCGACGAGGTCCACTGGGAACTCAAGCCGGAGGACAAGGCGAGCCTAGTCAGGGAACTTCAGATGGCCGGACATGTCCTCGCCTTTGCCGGGGACGGCGTGAACGACGCGCCCGCCCTGGTCTCGGCCGAGGTGGGCATCTGCATGCCCGGCGGCGCGGACCTGGCCCGGGAATCGGCCCAAGTGGTCCTGCTGGAAGACGACCTGCGCATCCTGGCCGTGGCCCGCGATGTGGCGATAAATGTCCACCGGGTTCTCAGGCGGACTTTCGGGGCGGCCGTCGCCATCAACTCTGCCGTGCTTCTGGCCGCGGCTGCGGGCAGGCTGACCCCGGTGGCGTCGGCCTTCCTGCACAACGCCTCCACCGTGGGCATCCTCGGGTACGCAGCCGCAGCAGCCCGCAAAAAACCGAAACTGGCCCAGATGATCGAGTCCGGAACGGTTTCCGGAAAGGAGTGTTGATGTATTCCAGCCTGACACACGCCCCGGCGGGCGTCCCTCTGACCATCTCGCGCATCGGCGACGGCGACCTCGCCTCGCGCATGGTCCGCATGGGGCTGTTCGTGGGCGGCGTCATCACCCGCCTGGACGAGGACGTGGCCCTGACCACAGTGCGCCTGCGCGGCCCCAAGGGCGAAGTCGTCCTCGGCAGCGGCATGGGCGGCAAGGTGCTGGCCCACCTCGATGACGGACGCATGCTCCCGTTGGTGGAGATGCGGCCCAGCGAGAAAGGACACGTGGAGTGCGTCAACGGCGGAGACGCCTTGCGCGAGGGCATGGCCGCCCTCGGCCTTGAAGACGACGACCCCATCGAGTTGATCCGGGTCCTGCCGCCCATGGAGTTCACCGCCCTGGTCACTGGGCGCGGGCGCATCCGGCTGGCCGAGGGCATGGCCGCCAAGATCCTCGGCCGCATGGGCAAGGTGCGCTGCCAGTTCGCCAACGCCCAGGCTGGCGCGGACTTCACGGTCGAACAGATCATCGGCGGCAGCCGGGCGAAGCGGGCCATCGAGTCCCTGGACATCCACCCCGGCACGATCCTGCGGCTGGAGACCGTGGGCAAGGCCCCCAGCTACCAGATGGCCGCGCGAAACCGGTGCGTCGTCACCAGCCCCTCCGGGCTGCGCCTGTTCCTGCGCCAGGACCAGGCGGACCTGGTTGTGGTCTCCTACAAGGACGAGGCAGGAGTCTGAACCCCGTGAGCACCGCAGCACCCCCGCATATCGTCCATGAGACGGACAACCGCATCCGCTTCCGGTGGAACCGGCTCCTTGATCCGGGGCTCAGGCCGGAATACCTGGAAGCGTGGCTCTGCAACCTGCGAGGGGTGACCAACGCACGGGTCAACCCCCAGGGGCGCTCCTTCGTTGTTGAGCACGACGGCGATCCGGCCAGCCGCGACACGCTTTTGAAGACCCTTCCGTCCATCCCGGCAGAGGCCTTCGGCGGCCTGAAGCCGCCGGAAACGCGGCGACGGTTGATCGACGTCCTGGCGGCCGGTAACGGCGCGCTGCTCCTGCCCCTGCTGCCCCTTCCGGCCCAGGCAGCCGTGGCCACGGCCATGGGGCTACAGCATATCCTGCGCGGAGTGGACACCCTGGTGAACGAGGGGCTGAAGGTGCGCGTCCTGGACATGACCACCATCGGGGCCAGCCTGCTGCGCGCCGACTACGCCACCGCCGCCTCCATCTCGGCCATGGTCGTGCTGGGCGAATATCTCAAGACCCTGTCCGACGACAAATCCAACGCCCTGCTGAAACGGCTCATCGCCGCCCCTGTGGATTCCATCTGGGTGGAACGCGACGGGCAGGAAGTGTCCGTGGGCTTCGACGAAGTTGCGACAGGCGAAATCGTGGTCTGCGGCTCGGGAGAGCTGGTCGGAGTGGACGGCGAGATCGTCCGGGGCAAGGCTTTGGTGGACAACAGCTCCATCACCGGCGAGTCAGCCCCCAGGCTCCTGGACGCAGGGGACCGGGTTTCCTCCGGCAGCGTGGTGGTGGAAGGTACAATCCGGATCAGGGCGCAACGGACGGGCCGGGAAACCGACATGGCCCGCATCGCCGAACTGATGACCCGGGCCGTGTCCGAGCAGTCGGAACGGGAGATCCAGTCGAGCCGGCTGGCCGACAGGCTGGCCCCCATCACGCTGGGGCTGGGCGCGGGGCTGTACCTGGCAACGAACGACCTGCGCCGCGCCCTGTCCGTGTTGACCGTCGACTTCGCCTGCGCTGTGAAATTTCCCGCCCCGCTGGTCGTCAAGACCTCCATGCACGCGGCGGCCAAGCAGGGCGTGGTCATCAAGTCGGGCCGGGGCCTGGAGGCCCTGGGCGAGGCGGACTGCTTCGTCTTCGACAAGACCGGCACCCTGACCCTGGGCGAGCTGGACGTGACCGACATCTTCACCGGCGATGGGACCGACGAAGCCGACCTGCTGTGCTCGGCGGCCGCCGTGGAGGACCGCTACGGCCATCCCATGGGGCGCGCCCTGATCCGGGAGACCACACGGCGAAGACTCACCCCGCCCAAGGCCCGATCCGTGGACCTGTCCGTGGCCCACGGCGTCAGCGGCATGGTCGGCGATTCGCTGATCCGGGTGGGCAGCCACCACTTCATTCAGGACGACTGCGGCGTGGACTGCTCCCTGGCGGACGCACAGGCCAAACGGCTTCGGGCCGAAGGCAAATCCCTGGTCTTCATTTCACGCGACGACGTACTCCTGGGCATGATCGCCCTCATGGACACCATCCGCCCAGAGGCGGCGGATGTGGTGGCAGGGCTGCGGGAAAACGGCGCGCGGCGGGTTGTCCTCCTGACCGGCGACCATAAAGGCACGGCAAAAGCGTTCGCCGAGCGCTTTCCCCACGTGGATTCGGTGCACGCCGGGCTGACCCCGGAGGACAAGGCCCGCATCGTGGAAGAACTTCGGGAGTCGGGACACAAAGTGGCCATGGTCGGCGACGGCGTCAATGACGCCCCGGCCTTCACCGCCGCGGATGTTGGTGTGTGCATGTCGCGGGCCACAGGATTGGCCAGAGACTCGGCCCAGATAGTCCTGAACGAGGATTCCCTGTCCGGCCTGGCCACGGCCTTTCTTGTGGCCCGGCGGGCGCACCTCATCCTGCGCAACTGCTTCAACGCGGGCGTGGGCGTGAACTCCGCCCTGCTGCTCGCCGCCGGTGCGGGACTGGTCTCCCCCATCCAGGCGGCGGCCATCCACAACGGCAACACCTTCGCCATCCTCGGCGCGGCCGCCTGGGCCGCCTCGCGGGAAATCGGACAACAATAAAAAGCGGCCCCTTTCCGAAGAAAGAGGCCGTCTTCAACCACGCAGGCGCACCGCTATCAACGGCGGCCGCCGTCCGGGGAGCCTGTCGGCAGGACGCCGAATCAGGCGTCCTGGACTTCAGGGACGTCCGTGCCGCCCTTGCGTGCTTCCTTGGCCATGGAGGCCACTTCGTCCTTGGCTTTCTTGTAAGTATCGACCGTCCATTCCTTGGCCTTCAGTCCGGCCTTGATGGTCGACTTGGTGGCCTTCTTAACGGTCTTGGATCTGGTGGCCGCGTACCCGATGACGCCGCCGACAACGGCTCCGGCCGCGAATATGGCTACTTTACCGAAACTCATATGATCCTCCTTGTTCCGCCAGGCTTCCGCCTGGACGCGTTTCCGGCCACGGGCATGGCCGCCGTCATTGGCGGCAAACCGTAAGATCGATGTCGCAAGCATCCGCCAGCCGGTTGGCGGATGCCTCGAATTCCTCGTCACTCCCGCCGGAAAACAGCCGATGCGGCAGCTCCGGTTCGATGACGATCCTGTCGTACTCCATGGCCATGCTCCGGGGCAGCGGATTGAACCGGGTCCGCTTTACGCCGGGAAAAAATTCTCCGCGCGGCGGGCCGAACCCGTTTACCCGAACATATTCCACGGCCTTCGGATCGGCCAGGGCGACCAGGCCCGTCTTGAGCCTGCCCGACACAGGACTGCCGATGCCAATGTGGCTGCGGATGCCCAACAGGAGATCCAGGTTCGACATCATATCCTTTTCCAACACACGGGCAAAAAATGTCCGTCCTCTTCGCGGACCCGTCCAACGGGGCCGCTCTGGTATCCCTATGCACCATCCGCCGGAAGGCGTACAGCCGCGAGTCTGAATTCCATTCTCAAAGGACGAGAGGCTGCTCCGGAAGCCGGGCCAACGGTTGCCCAGGCTGGTGTACAAGAGCAAACCACCAAGGCAGGCCATGGCTACCCCGGCCAGGGATAGAAAGGCTGAGGCCAAATCTCCCGCCCTGCGGTTTTGGCCGGAAACGGCGAGGACTCCGGTCCAGAGGATGTCGCGGCCTATGGAGAAAAATACGGCCGACACCCTGCCGACGGTGCCGGGACGCATCCGGATGTCTTCCGGCCCGGGACAGACGATAATTTCGTCCCCCCAGACATGTGGGTGCCCCCGCACCGGACAAGCGAAAAGGAGGAGGAAAAGTTCCGCCAGGACGGTTCGAGACGCTGTTCCGACCATCATTGGCCCTACCATATCTCGGCGTAAAAACGTCCGCATGCACAGAGGGACCGTCCCGGCGGGGAGGGAATGTTACATGGAGGCCAAAACCGACTCGACCCAAGAGGCCACTTCGCCGGAATCCGGATCGCCGTCGATCTTCAGGGAATCACCGAGCAGCACCGCACCCAGCTGCTCCGCCTTCTCCTCGATGGCGTCCACAGCGCCGCAGAAGTGCGTGTAGGAGGAATCCCCGCACCCGAAAACAGCCACGCGCTTGCCGCTCAGCCCCGCCCTTTCGAGATTCTCGAACACGGGGACGAAGTCATCCTGTAATTCGATGTCATCGTCGCCCCAGGTGGAACTGCCGAGAAACACGCAATCGTAGCCCTCGGCCATATTCTCCACGGTGACACTGGCCGCGTTTACGACGGTCACGTTGTGACCGTTCTTTTCAAGTATCTTGGCGATGTCGTCGCCGACGGTTTCGGTGTTGCCGGTGGTGGATCCAAAAACAATCAGAGTCTTGCTCACGGTTACCTCGTGGTTTTCTGTGGTTCTCACGGGCGGCGCAGGGCCGCCTGCCGGGCCCGCTACGCTGCGGGCCGGATACAGCCGAAGAGGAACCGTCTATCAAGCGTGGGCATGTCTTCTCCTGGACGGTCCGGCCGAAACCGGATCAATGGTGGTCAGGCCGGGGCCGCCTGCGTTCGTTCGGAACCAGGATGACCAGCGTGGCCGTACGCTTCTGTTGCAAATAATCACCCTTCGCCCCCTGGGGGGCCGGGGTTTTGACATAGTATCGGATGAACCACCGCCCCGGCTGGTCCAGGGAGAGGGTCACCGTGTCGCCGGAGGTCTCGCTGACAGGAAGGTAGAGATCCTCGGCCTCGGTGGAATAGCCGTCGTAGGTGGCGTCGATGTGGCCCGGCCCGAAATACCGCTGGCCGTCCATAAATATCTTCAAGGTCAGGACATCGCCGGGCTTCAGCGCGGTCGGATCTTGGACCGGGACGAGTTCGAGGGGCAGCCCCACGCGGGCCTGGAACATGCCGTCCGCCTCGCCGCAACGCACGTACGTCTTGGCGCACTGTTTGGAATACAGGGCCGTGACAACGGACGAGGCCTGATCCTTGATGGCGCTCATTGGCTTGACGGTGTTCCTGTTCCGGCCCTTCTTGTCGACCCACTTAGTGTAATAGCCGGGGGTGGTCTCGGCGGTCAGGACGTAGACGCCGGGCTTCGCGTATTCCACCATCCGGGATTGCAGGCCGGTCTCCTTGCGCGGACCGAACCGCGTGACCGCGCCGTCGGGCGCATGCACCGACACCGACGCGAGCTTGGCCGCGCGCACCCCGTCATCCACCGGGAAATGGTGCCCGTAGCAGAAGAACAGGGGCGACTTCTTGCCCTCGCTCACCCGGTGACGCCCGGACAGGATGTACAGGGAATGGGCCGAGGCCAGATCCGGAACCGCCAGGAGGACAAGCAATGCCGCCATCCCCAGAAGGCCTCTGAACTCTCTTGATTGCATGACTACGTCTCCTTGTCGCAAGAGCAGGACCCGCCGCAGGAGCCGGAGGAGTCCTCAGCCTTGCCGCCGGAGCCGCCGGAGCATCCGCACCCGCCCCCGCACCCGCCCTTGGCCGTTGCTTGCCTATAGATTTTTCTGCCAACGAAAAACGCGGCGATCAGAATGACGATGACGGCAATGACTGTGTCCATGTCGATACCTCCGGTTATCTGTTCAAAGCGACGGCCAGGCACGAGAGGTTCTCCCAAACCAGCCCACCAGGGCGTGCAGCGGGTCCGCCCCGCCGCGTCCACCGGGAGAACGGGTCAGCGGGCCGGGCTTCTTGAGAATGGCGTCCCCGACGCCCACCTTGCCGATGTCGTGCAGATGCCCGCCCACATGCAGCAGGTCTGCCTGCTTGGCGCTCAACCCGAGCTTCAGGCCGATACCCCGGGCAACGAGGGCGACCTTCTCCGAGTGACGATTGGTGCAATGGTCCTTGACGTCGATGCTGCAAATCAAGAACTCAGCGAACTGGTGCATGGTCATCCGCACCGCATCGCAGACCTTGAACTTGCATATCTCGTCGGGTCCCACGCTTCTCGTATCCGGATTCCTACTCATGGCACCGCCTTGAAACCTTACGGTGCGGCGGCATCGCGCCGCCGCACCTCTGGGAGGATTTCTCCGCAAAGGGAGAGTGTTGCGGAGTGGGTTATTTCATGTCCACGGCCTTGACCCAGATGACGGCGTCCTGGCTCATTTCCTTGCCGTCATGCTGAGTCTCGGGACCGACGCCCAGGGCCGCAAAGCCCCACCATCCGGCCTTGGGAACGCCGAAGGTGATGTAGCCGCCGGCATCCGAGAAGATGGTCTGGGTTATCAGGCTGTCGTGGGGGTATTCGACGCTGGACTTCTCGGGCAGGGAGTTGGTCTTCAGGTCGGGCATGTGGCTCAGGTACTCCACTTCGACCTCGGCACCGGCCACGGGCTTGCCCTCGGACAGGACCTGGGCCTTGAAGACGTTGCCGGTCCAGAGGCCGTAGGGCTTGATCAGCGGTACGATCTCGCAGGGCAGGCCGACGGGCTCGGCCCAGTTGCCCGGAAGCCCTCCGACGTTGAGGATCAGCTTGGTGATCTGCTGCATGTACACGCCCTCTTCCTTCTCGAAGTAGTAGCCCGGCTTCATGACGAAGATGTAATCGCCCATGGAGCGCACTTCTTTCTTGGGAATGACGGCGGAATAGGCCTTATTGGAGGACCCGGGGTTCTTCCAAGTAATCTCCTTGACGTAGGACATCAGATCCACTTTCTTGGGGGCGGCGTCGCCGCGCTGCTTCACGACGTAGAACTCCTGCACTCCGCCCATGTCCATGGTGTGGCCCGCCTCGGCGGGATGGGTGAAGACGATGCGCATATCCAGATCCTTGCCTTCAGACAACGCTATCTCCGGGGTGTAGACCATCATGAAGTGGGCCATGGCGGTCCCGGTGATCATCAGCACGCCCAAGGCGGCCAGCAGGCAGGTCAGTTTCCTTTTCATCAAAAACTCCTCTCTTTTGAAATTGATTGTTATTCTCTCCAGTATCCTCAAAAAAAAGCGCAGTTGGACGGGTACCCGCCTGCGCATACCTCCTATTCGACGATATCGGTGCCGTTGACCTCAACGGTGTGGCCTTCGCCGCCGTCAAAAATGACCATGTACCCAGCTGCGGGTTTCTTGAAGGTGACCTCGCTGTCCTGATTCATGTTCGTCTCGATCAGGGATTTGCCGCTGCCGTCCGTGACATGAATCTTCACACCGGAGGCGGACGAGCCATCGGAGAACCCGCCTTCGCAGGTGACGGTTCCGTCGCCGTTATCGAAGCAGCTCATGAGCGGGCTGTGGGCAAAAGCCTGTCCGGCGAATGCCAGCAGGGAGGCCAGGGTCAGGACAATCATCAGTTTTTTCATTATTCGCTCCTCCTTAAGAGCAGTGGTTTTTGCATGTTGTGGTTATGACGGGGGATGCCTCCGCTTCCTCGGGCGTGGGGATCAGCCCCAGACCCAGCGTGACGGCCACGCACAGGCCGTAGAAGGCCCACATGGCCTGGAATCCGCTCAGCCCGAGCAGCGTCCCACCGGTAAAGACCAGGCTGGCCACGAACAGGCCGAGCAGAGTCTGGTAGCCGATGGAGAAGAGCATCCACTTGGTCGAGTTCGACTGATGGCGGACCATGATCGAGGTCGGGACGCAAGGCGGGTACAGGGCCATGAACAGCATCAGGGCGAGGGCGTGCAGGGCGGTGAAGCCGGATTCGCCCGCCTTCATGGACTCCTGCACGGACTGGGAACCGTCGAGGCCGTAGATGGAGCCGAGGGTGGCCGCCGAGTTTTCCTTGGCCGCAAAGGCCGACAGCAGCGCGATGTTGATGCGCCAGTTGAACCCGGCCCATTGGGTGACCGGCTCAAGCGCACGCCCCGCGATGCCCAGGAAGCTGGTCTCGAACCGCTCCGCGCGGGCCTCGCGGCGCACCTGCTTGCGCACTTTGTCGACCTTCTTTATGGCCCGGTTCAAAGCCTTGCCGTCGCTCCCCACGCGCTTGACCACGGCGTAGTAGACCGGGTTCCGGGCCTCGAAGCTCTGGTTGATGACGTTCGACTTATCCTGGTCCGTGACCCCCTGCTTGGCGCGTCTGAGCGCCTCGTTGAAGAGGATGATCGAGAGAACGTCGTCACGGAGGATCTGTCCCTGATAGCCTGTCTTCTCCACGGCGGCCATGAAGCCGTCCACCGCCTTGGTCTCGATCTCGGCGAAATGGACCTTCCGCGCGTCGGTCAGGCCGGGGTAGTTGATCAGGACGAAGACCACCACGGCCACAGCGGCGACTACGGTGACAATCTTCTTCAGGAAGAGCCAGACTCGTTCCACGGCGCGGCGCAGCACGCCGGACACCGTGGGGATGTGGTAGGGCGGCATCTCCATGATGAACGGTGCGCTCGAATGCTTCTTGAACACGGTCAGGGTCAGCAGCTTGGCCACGGGCAGGGCCATAAACAGAGTCACCGTGGCGATGAAGAACATGGCGAACCCGCCCACATCGGCGAAGTAGGCGCCGATGAGGATGAGGTACAGCGGCACCTTGGCCAGGCAGTTCATCATGGGCACGATCATGATCGTGGCCAGGCGCGCCCGCTCGTCCGGGATGGCCTTGGTGGCCATGACGCCGGGAATAGCGCAGCCGCCCACGTAGACGCCTCCCAGGATCATAGGCAGCGTGGACTGGCCATGCAGCCCGAAACGGCGAAAGAGCCGGTCCAAGATGAAGGCCATGCGCGGCATGTACCCGCTATCCTCCAGTATGGCGATCAGGGAGAACAACAGGAAGAAGATGGGCAGGTAGTTCAGGATGGCTGTGGTGGACTTGACCACCCACAGCCCGAGGGACCGGAGTAGCGGGTCGTCCATGAACCCGGCGGCAGGCAAGACATCGGCGGCAAAATCCTCCAGCGCCCCCCACGCGGGCCAGACCTGCAGGGCGAGCCAATTGCCGAACACGATGGCCACTTGGTATAGGACCATCAGGATGGCCACCAGAATGACCGGCCCGAGGTATCGGTTGCAGATGTATCTATCGGCCCGGTCGGAGAGGCTCCGCTTTTTCTCGACAGGCATGGTCACGACTTTGCGGCCGATGGCCGCGCCGGTCGCGTGGCGCGTGAAGGCGATGTGCCGTTCGACTTCGTTGCCCTCCTCGGCCGCGAATTTCCTGCGCGATTCTTCGGTCGCTTCGAGAATCCGCTCCGCGTCGGGATGGTTGCGCCTGAGCAGGTCGATCGCTTCGGCATCATTTTCAAGGAGCTTCACGGCCAGCCAACGCAGGGGATACTGCACACTGAGGATCGGCTCCTCCTTGAGCCGCTCCAGCAGTGCAAGGATATAGGGCTCCATGGGGCCGTAATCAACGTGAAAGGTCGACTCGCGGGTCGTACCAGCCGCTCCGGCTATGGCCTCCCGGAGCTGTTCCCGCCCCACCCCTTTCTTGGCCGTGGTGGGGACCACCGGAATGCCCAGGATCTCCTCCAGCCCGGAAATGTCGATCTTCTGCCCGCGTCGCTCGGCCACGTCCATCATGTTCAGGTTGAGGATGGTCGGGACCTCCATCTCAATCAGCTGGAGGGTCAGGTAGAGATTGCGCTTGAGGTTGGAGGCATCGGCCACGTCCAGCACAACGCCGGGGTTGTCGCCCAACAGGAAGTCGCGGGCCACCCTTTCCTCCAAGGAGTAGGACGTCAGACTGTAGGTGCCGGGCAGGTCAACCAGTTCGACCCTGGTTTGGCCGATGGAGAAGGAACCCGTCTTCTTCTCCACGGTGACGCCGGGGTAATTGGCCACGTGCTGGCGAGCGCCCGTCAGCAGGTTGAACACCGTTGATTTGCCGCAGTTCGGCTGCCCCGCAAGGGCAACGAGGATAGGTGCAGAAGTCATCAGATCTCCACCTCAATATGCCGCGCCTCGTTGTGACGGATGGAGACATGATACCCATCCAGATGGAGTTCCACGGGATCGACCAGCGGCGCATTGCGCACAATCGCTATGGCCGCGCCGGGGTAAAACCCCAGGTCCATGAGACGCTGTCCGAGCGCACCCGAGGCTGTCAGCCCGGTCATCTTGCAGGAGATTCCCGGCTGGAGTTCGTCAAGAGTCATACTACCCCCTTAATGAATTGAAAAAAATCGAGCGGGCGATCAGGCCACGATGACCTTTTCAGCGATGCCGCGCTCCACCATGACGCGCCCCTCCCCCACGGAAATGAGCATGGGCCCTCCGCCGTTGGCGACCACGTCCACTAGCACGCCGGGGATGATCCCCATGGATTCAAGACGGGTCCTGGCCCTGGAACCGGCCGCTATGGCAACGACCACTGCGTTGCCCCCCGGCCCTACGGATTTAAGCGTTTTCTCCGAAGACATATCTTCCCTCTATGTTCCACCTTTTTATTGCCATTGATAATGAAATTCGCTATCAAAGATATGCTTGAGACAACCAAGGGTCAACAAAAACAACCAATTGGAGATGAGTTTCAACTATGGTCGGAAACACTCGGGAAAAGCCGAAGCAACTGAGAACGAGTGTCAATACAATCTGTGCCAGGAATGCACAGGCGGGAAAACCATGCAGGAATCACTAAAATCATTTCGCAAGTACCTGAGCAGCAACAACCTCAAACTGACGCAACAGCGGATGCTCATTTTCAGGGCGTTCATGAGCGGTCAGGACAAGGTCAGCCCCGACGACCTGCTGGGCATTGTCCAGGACATGGACGACAACATAAGCCGGTCGACCATATACCGAACGGTCAAACACCTGCGCAACGCGGGGATAGCCCGCTGCATTCACCGGGGGGACGGCATCACCTACTACGAGCCCATGGGCGACCAGTCCTGCCGGATGATCTGCGAACGTTGCGGGAAAAACATCCCGATCCGAAACCCGTACCTGGAATGCATACAGCAGGAGACGGCCCGGCAGCAGGGATTCACCCTCTTCCGCTACCAATGCGTCATCCACGGGCTGTGTTCCGAGTGTATCGCGAAGGAACATCCGGTACCGCCGGGAAAAAACACGCTCCCCAAACAAAGGAAAGAAGCATGATGGAACCCCGAGGCATAAACAGCAAGCACGACCCCAAGGAATTTCTGAAGCGCGGTTTCAAGTCCATGTTCAGCAACTACGACGCGGAAAAAACCACCCCACCGCCGGTGAACACCAAACCCGCCGGGAAACCGCAAAAATAGCAAGCCCTCCTCCATGAGAAAGCCCCCGCCGCGTTCAACGCGATGGGGGCTTTCACCGTCTGGCGCGAGCCGTTCCGTGTCACTCGGTCTCCCGGCAATCGCGGCACTCGCCGTAAAGATACATGCGGTGCCGGATGAGATTGAAGCCGTGCATTGAAGCCAGGGCCTCCTGGCGCTTCTCGATTACCGGGTCCTGCACCTCCACCTTTCGTCCGCACTTCCGGCAAACGAGATGATCATGGTGCTCGTGGCCATAACCGTGTTCGTACAGGACCACCCCGTCGCCGGGGTCGATGGCCTCGGCCAGCCCGGAGTCCACCAAAAGCTTCAACGTCCGGTAGATGGTCGCCTGGCCGAGGTTGGGCAGGATCAGCCTGACCAGTTCGCACAGCCTCTCGGCGGAAAAGTGTCCTTCGGTTTGAAGAAATATCTCCGCTATGCACCTGCGCTGCGGGGTGAGGGGCAGCTTGTTCTCTTTGAGGTATTCGATGAAAACCTGTTCCGCTGATTTCAACATGGGGAGGATTCTCCGATGATTCGGTTTGCTGCGGCCTAAAAGCCGACCGCCGCCAGGATCTTGGCCCTGGCCACACTGCTGACGATGTAATCGCGGGTCACTTCGGACAGGTCCAAGGATTCCACCAAGTCCAGGGGCGCGCTGTCGTGCGCGGACTTGAGGGCCGCCTCAAACGACTGCCGCAGCAGTTCGAAGGCGGCGGTCACGTCCGCGAACCGATTGCCCGGCTCCCGCCAGGCCAGGGTCAGTTTCGCCTCGACTTTGCCGTCCTTGTGCGACGGGGTCATCAGCCGATACCAGTCCAGCTCCGCGCCCGCCCGTTCGTCCTCGCCTGGATAGCAATACGAACGCCAGGCGGACGGCGGCTTGGAAATGGCCGAGTCGAGCACAACCCTGGGCACGGCCAGTTCCCGTTCGAACGGCTCCAGTTCGAGGGTGTAGTTCAGAACCGGGCGGTGGTTGCCGCGCTTCTTGGCGATTTCCCAATGGATCTTCATGGTTCCTCCTAGGATATTTCGATGATCTCTCCGAACGGCGGGGTCTTTTCCCCCTGCCCCACCCTGGCCCAGAGAACCGGATAATCCGGTTCCCGCTCCGGGAACTGGAGGCATTCCAGGTCGGTCAGATAGATCAGGCAGCCGGGGTCCAGCCCCTCCTGCTCCACCCACCGAAAGGCAGGGCGAAAGTCCGTGCCCCCGCCCCCGACCGGAGTCAGATCGAGGGGCAGGTCGCCCCGGGAGAACGAGTCTGTCCCGGCCACGGCCGAGTCGCAGTAGACCACATGAACCGTGGTATCGAACTCTTCGAGAATGCCGGTAAGTTCGGCGGCAAATTGATCCATCTCCGCCCCGGCGACGCTGCCCGAGGTGTCCATGGCCAGGACAATCTCAGGGAGCCGCCGGTGCGACAGTGACGGAAGGATCAAATCGAGATGCAAAAAGCGCTTGTTGGGCGGGGTCCAGCTGTAATCGTCCCTGGCCCGCTCGCAGATGTACCGTGAAAGCAGATCACGCCAGTCCGCCGTCGGGTTGAGCACGTCGTTGATCAGCCGCTCCAGGCCGCCGGGCAGATCACCGATCTCGCGGGCCGCCTGGGCCGCCTGGGCCAGTGCCAGCTCCCAAGACTCATCCGTGGCCGGATCGCCGGCTCCGCCGCCGTCGTTTTGGTCCTCACCGTCCCGAACCTCCCCGGAACCGCCGGGGTCGCCGGTGGCTTCGACATCGTCCCCGCCGGGTTCGTCCCCGGCCGAGCCGTCGTCCATGCCGCCGTCGCCGTCCGCTTCACCGCCGGAGCCGTCGTCTTGACCGTCACCGTCCTGAGCGCTTCCCTCTGCGGACTCGGCCTCCTCGGTCTCCATTTCCTCATCGGAGTCGTTGTTTCCCTCGGTCAGGACCGGCCGGTTCTCCTCGGATCGGAGGGTGTGCAACTGGACGTAAATCTCCTCGGCGGTCAGGCCGTGATAGGCGGGATTGTCCAGGTACTTGGGCGGCAAGCTGATGCCCGCGTCCATCAGAATCCAGTTGATGGCGTGATCGCAGGCGGTGTTCCACATGGCGTGGTCACGCTGCCCCCGGCGGACGTGATGCTGGCAGGCGGGGTGCATGACCGTGTGGGCCATCAGCCCCTGGACCTGCTCATCCTTGAGGGACGCGACAAAGATCGGGTTGTAGGCCAGGGTGCGTCCGTCGGTCCATGCCGTGGCGCAGGTCGGGTCCGGTCTCGGCTCCATGCGCAGGCACAGGGAGCCGAAAAACGGCTGCTCCAGCAGCAGCGCAGTACGCGCCTTGGCCAATTTCCTACGGGCTGCGTCCATGGCCGCCTACAAAAGCACGGCCGAGTTGGCCTCGGCCCAACGCCCGAACGATGGGGTGTCGACCACCTCACGGTGCTGCTTGACCGCATCCCTGACCAGCAGAACGCCGAACTCCGAAGGCAGGCGCAAAGCGTATTCGACGATGTTCTCCGCCGTGTCCTTCCCGGCCTTGCGGGCCAGAGCCTCGCACAAGGCATAGAGGGTGGCTGGCTCTTCGGGAATAACCGCCGTCAAGGGTTTCCTAATGACCGCGTCCGGGTCGGGCAGTTGGCGGAACATGCGCAGGAACCCGGCGAACTCCACGGCTGCGCCCGGTCCCACTGTCCCCTTGAGCAACCCCAGCTCCACCTCCGGGTCGGGTTTGGCGGCCAGAATACGGGCCGCGAACTCCCAGGACCTCGGCGAAGGGAACGCCTTCTCGTTCCGCCTAGGGTCAAAGGCGTGCAGCAGATTGGGCCTGAAGCGGATAAAATCGAGCACCTCGCGGCCCAGCCCGGCCTGTTCGGCCCAAGCCAGCCAGTCGTTGACATCCACGGAAAAATCCAGATGCACAAATCGGTTGGCCAGGGCCGAGGGCATGCGGTGCGTCACCGCGCGGTCGGTCTCACGGTTTCCGGCGGCCACCACTGACCACCCTTCGGGCAGCTCGTACTCTCCCACCCGGCGATCAAGCACCAGTTGGTAGCAGGCGGCCTGCACCAGCGGGGGGGCCGCGTTCAGCTCGTCCAGGAAAAGCACGCCAGTGCCCTCACGGGGCAGGAATGCGGGAGGATTCCAACGGGCCACCGGACCATCCACCGAGGGCAGCCCCCGCAGATCGACCGGATCGAGGAGTACGGCCCGGATGTCTATCAGCTCCCGGCCCAGTTCCTCGGCGGCCTGGGCCACCACCTGACTCTTGCCCACTCCGGGCGCGCCCCAAAGAAACACGGGCTGGCCGAGCGGGATCAGGCTGCGCAGCGATGTCTTGATGTGCGCCGGGTTCATGAGGTCACCGTGTCGCTGTATTCGACCAGGTTGAACCGGATGCCGTCCACGTCTTCCATGAACTCCTCGCCGCACTCCATAGCCGACTCGTTCTCCTCGTGATAGCGCCAATTGACCACGATATTCTTGCCCGCCGAAGCCTGCTCGTCGAGCATCTCGAAGAAGTCCATGAACGTCTTGGACGAAGACGAATTGAAATAGATGATCTCCATGTCGATCTCCACGGGAGTGCCGTTGATACCGCCCAGGAACTCCCTGAACCAGTCAAACATGGGGGAATAGAACGCCCAGCAATTTTCCGGGTACGATTCGCCCCGGATCTCGAAGAACATCTTGTCCGGGTCGAAATTGATATAGGGCGACGAAGAGGTCGCCTGAACCTGATATTTCTTCATGCCGATTCTCCTACTGGGTCACCACTTTCATGGAAAAAAACGAGGTGGAGGCATCCACCGGGACAATATCGTAATCCAGAGGGCGCGATGCCTTGCGAGCCATCTCCACCAAGCCCAGCCCCGCGCCCTTGAGGGTCCCGGCGCCGTGCAGCTTCCGCTGCTCCCTGTAGTACGCCTTCAGCTCTTCCTTGGTCATGCCCTGCAACCGCCGAAGATACCTGACCAAGCTGCGGGAGTCGTCCGTCAGCATCCTGTTGCCGCACGCCACGAAGAACCGGCCGTCTTTTTCCCGGCCGACCACAACCTGGCCGTGGGCCATCTCGCCCAGCTGCTCCAGGCTGTCCGTCCGCTGCTCCAAGGAATAGCGGACGATGTTCTGCATCTGCTCCACCAGCACGGCGAACACACGCTGAGCCGAACCCAGGCCCGTGTCCTCGGCGCGCATCTTGGTGCGCATCAGCCCGGCTATGGATTCCACCATGTGCTGGGAGACGGGGCCGTTGAAGTACAGAATCACCCCTTCACCTTGCATCTCTTCGTAGTATTTGAACAAACTCATTCTCATAACTCGCATTCCTTACAATTCAAAACCGATGATCGTGATGTCGTCCCGCCGTTTCTCCTGGCCCTGGTACCGCCTGAGCTCCTCGGCCAGGTCGAGGCCCTGGGCCGCGATGGGTGAGTTTTTCCCCTTGTCGAGGAACTCCTCGAGCCGGGTCCTGCCATAGGGGAAGCCACGCTCGCCGCCCACCTGGTCCACCAGGCCGTCGGAAGCGAGATAGAAACGCATGCCCCTCTCAACCTGGATATCGTGCTCGTTGAATTCAAAATCCCTGGGGGAGCGGACATAGCCCAGCCCGCAGCGGTCTCCCTTGACAACCTCCACCCCGTCTCCGTCCATGAAATAGAGCGGCGTATTGGCCCCGGCAAAGGTCAAGCGCCCTTTACTGCGGTCCACATGACACAGGGCGCAGTCCATGCCGTGGTCGGAGCGGGCATCCCTGCCGTTCTGGCGCAGGGCGTCCTTGATCAGCACATTCATCCGGGCCAGGACCTGGGCCGGACTTTCGGTGTCTTCGGTCGCCTTCCGGAGCAGCGAGGTCACGATCAGCGTCATGAACGCGCCCGGCACGCCGTGGCCGGTGCAGTCGATGACCCCGAGCAGGAAGCCGGTCCGGGTGGCCTGGAACCAATAGGCGTCACCGCCCACCACGTCCCGCTGCTCCCAGATCAGGAAGTGATCGGGGATGTAGTCGAAAAGCCCCTCCCTCTTGGGCAGGAACGAGGTCTGGATCAGGCTGGCGCAGTCGAGGCTCTCCCCGATCTGGCGCTGGGCCCGGGAGAGGTCTGCCATGGCCCGCCGCAGACGGATCTCGCGGGTGGCGAGGGTGTAGCCCATCCAGTGCATGTTCCACTTGAGTTTCTGGAAATCGTGGCCCTCGCCGCTGCCCCTGGGCAGCCCGATGTCATCATACCCCCCGTCCTTGAGGCGCTGGCACTGGTCGTTGAGTTCACGGATGGCCCGCAGGGCGAGGAAGTGGCTCATCCACTTGGCGAACGGCACCAGCAGGATAATGGAGGCGACGATAAGGGCGATGAGCGCATTGGTGGCCTGCCCCTTCCCCCCCGATTGCAGGATGATGAAAATGGTCAGTGGGGACAGCACCATGGTCACCAGCAAGACGAAGCTCAGCTTGCGCTCGACACTCAGGTTTCGAACGGTTTCGGACAGGCTCGTCATCGCGCTCACAGCAGCTCACCCCACTGGCCGCCGGGGCTTGAGGAGGGGCCGCACCCGCTCTCCGGGCAACTTTCCCGGCGGTAGCATTCCGACCGGTCGCGGCCCTTCTTCTTGGCCGCGTACAGAGCGATGTCCGCGAACTTGAGCAGGGCGTCCAAGTCGTCCTCGACCATCATGGAGGTAAGGCCTATGGAGGCAGTCAGATGGAGTCGCACGGCACCGCAGTCGACCGGTTCAGAACGCAGATTGTGCAGGATGCGTTCTGCCACGGAGCAGGCGGCGCTGGTATCGGCGTCTGGCAGCAGGACCACGAATTCTTCGCCGCCGTATCGCCCGACGACGTCTATCTCGCGGACCGAGGCGCGCATGCGACCGACGGTCTCAATCAACGCCCTGTCGCCCACGTCGTGGCCGTGGGTGTCGTTGACACCTTTAAAATAATCCAGGTCCAGAATGAGCAGGGACAGGCCGGTCCCGTTGCGGCGGCTTCTGGCCGCTTCGCGGTTCGCCAGCTCCATGAAGTATGCCCTGTTCCACAGGCCTGTGAGGCTGTCGGTGCGGGCCAGGCGGCACATCTCCTCGAGCATATAGCGCCGCTCGGTGACGTCGGTCATAACGCCGACCACGGTGTCTTCCCCGTCCTCCGCGCTGCCCATCAGACTGGCGCTGAGTTCCACCCACAATTCGTTCCCGCCCTCCGGAGCGGCTCGAACCTCCCGGCGGCGGACCGTTTGGGAGGCAAGGACCTTGCGGTACTGGGCGTAGTCCTCCTCCGCCGCGAAAAGCAGCCGGATGTTGGGCAGTCTTTCGAGAAAGTCCTCCACGCGGGAAAAACCGAACATGCACGCTAGCGACGGGTTGACCTCTATGAAGTTCCCGTCCCTGCCGCAGCGGTAGATGCCTTCCGTGACGTTCTCGAACACGCCCCGATACTTGGACTCGCTGTCCGCCAGCTCCCGGTTGAGACTGTTGAGGGAGTTCTGCATCCTGTCGCCCATGGTCACCATCCGTTCGCTTTGCCGCAACAGCTTGGCATACCCGTCGACAAGCGCCCGGAAGGCCCTTTCCGCATTGCGGTCCAGCCCCATGACGGTTTCCAACGCGGCCCGCGCCTGGTCCAGGGCGGTCGCTTCCTTGTAGAAGATGTCCTTACTCATGAAATTATTAGTCCGTAGGCCGGATCTTCGTCCCGACCGCCGCTTCGGGCGGCGAGCAGGTAAATGGTCGCAGTCTCCAGCGTCAGCAAGGCGACCCCGGCACCGACGGCAATCGCCGACATGTTGCGAAGTTCCTTGCGCTCACGCCATCTGACCTGCACCTCAAACTCTCCACGGTGAAATTCGCCATCACTCCCGCAGCAGTTCATTCCGGCCCCGCCTTATTATGAAATTGAAAATCGTTTTCAGTGATTATTTAGACTTTCGGCTTTTGTCAACACCCTTTCTCGGCACCATGGCGATTGATTCCGAGATGATAATCAGGCCAAAACGACACACGCGTTCAAGCCTCTTTGCCCCAAGGGTCTCCACGCACTCCCCCTCTGCAATCGAGCCTTTCTCGCAGGTGTCACTTGCAACGATAACGATGGGGTCCGTTATGAATTGGCGTTTTCAACCAACTGGCATAACGAAGGCAAGCGGCCGTCGTATTGATTGCTTACGACCTTTCACATCATTGGTAATAAATACAAAGTCGGCCTCATCACAGGTCGAGACATCAAGGAATATTGCAAAAACATAACAACTCTCCCTTGCTGGGGCCGAGTCAAAATGCCAGGTCATGCTTCATGTCTAGAGGGCAGCCAGAAACAAAATAGAAAAACGAAATCAAAGCATTGCCGTGACACCAGGAAGTGAGACTTTCCGAGCCTTCTCTTCGGCACCAGATAAAAACAAGGGCCACGACCGACAAAGCCGCGGTCTTTTCTCCGTTCCCCGCATGGCACGGCGATGGACAGCCGACGGCAATTCGGCTACATCCGCCACACTGTCTCCGGTAGGCATTGCTCCCGAGGCCAAGGCACGAACCGACGCCGGCACCCCGCCCGTCCAGGTTCATTTTCTTTACGAAATGCCACCTTTGATCATATAGTATTATACCGAAGGGGACGATACGCTGTCGTCTAAAGATTCAACTAAGTTGAGGGTTCAATGTTCACGAATTTGAGCTTGAAGGTCAAAGTGTTGGCCCTGGCCCTGCTCGGGCCGGTCATTGTCGCCGTGGTGCTGTCCGTCCACCAGGCCATCCAAATCCGCAACGACGCCGAGGCAGGCATCGTTCAACAGAGCCGGGCGCTCATCCTCATGGCCGAGGCCGCCCGGACCGAAATGGCCAAGAAGCTCAACATGGGCATCATCGTGCCCTTCGACCAGCTCGACACCCAGGAAAAACTCCTCGAATCCATTCCGGTCATCACCGCCATCAACATGGCCAAACAACAGGCCAAGAAGCTGAACTACAATTTCCGGGTCCCCAAGGTCGCGCCGCGCAACCCGGTGAACAAACCCACGCCCTTCGAAGAAAAGGTGCTGGCCGAACTCAAGTCCACGGACCTGAAGGAAAAGGTCATCATCCAAGACAACGCCATCCACTATTTCCGCCCCATTCGCCTGACCAAGGAATGCCTGTACTGCCACGGGGACAACAAGGGCGACCGGGACCCCGTCGGCGGCGTCAAGGAAGGCTGGAAGGAAGGCGAAATCCACGGCGCGTTCGAAATCACGACCACCCTTGAGGAAGTCAACGCCAGTGTGTTCAAGGCCGAACTCTACGCCGCCCTCGAAACCGTGGCCGTGCTCCTGGCCGTGGGCGCCCTCGTCTGGATCCTGGTCAAGCTGATCATAGTCGGTCCGCTCTTCCGCATCCGCACCTACGCCAAGGCCGTGGCCGACGGCGACATCGAAGCCAAGCCCGAAGGCAACTTCGCCGCCGAACTGGGCGTCGTCAAGGAAGCCATCCAGACCATGGTCGGCAACCTCAAGGCCAAGATGTTCGAAGCCGCCCAGAAGCAGGACGAGGCCGAACACGCCAAGGGCCGCGCCGAAAAGGCTATGGAAGAAGCCCGGGCCCAGGAAGCCAAAACCAACGCCCTGCTGACCACCATGCAGCGCATCGCGGGCGAAGCATCGCTCATCGCCGAACAGGTCACCTCGGCCGCCGACGAACTCTCCGCCCAGGCCGAACAGGTCAGCCAGGGCGCGGAGGTTCAACGCGACCGGACCACCCAGACCGCCACGGCCATGGAAGAAATGAATGCCACGGTCCTCGAAGTGGCCCGCAACTCGTCCAACTCCGCCGAGTCCGCGGCCAACGCCCGGACCCAGGCCCAGGAAGGCGCCAAGGTCGTGCGCGAGGCCACCAACGCCATCCGCGAAGTCCACGACCTGACCGCCACCCTCAAGCAGTCCATGGGCCAACTCGGCAAGCAGACCACCGACATCGGTCAGATCATGAACGTCATCGAGGACATCGCCGACCAAACCAACCTCCTGGCCCTGAACGCCGCCATCGAGGCCGCCCGCGCGGGCGAGGCGGGACGCGGCTTCGCCGTGGTCGCCGACGAGGTCCGCAAGCTGGCCGAAAAGACCATGGCCGCCACCAAGGAGGTCGGCGACGCCATCCAGGTCATCCAGGATGCCGCCGCAACCAACATCCGGAGCGTGGACCACGCGGCCAAGGCCGTGGGACAGGCCACCGAACTGGCCAACCGCTCCGGCGAGGCCCTCGACTCCATTGTCGAGTACGCCGACGACACCTCCGGCCAGGTGCAGTCCATCGCTACCGCTGCCGAGGAGCAGTCCGCCGCGTCCGAGGAAATCAACCGCGCCGTGGACGACATCAATCTCATCGCCAGCGAAACCGCCGAAGGGATGAACCAGTCCGCCGAAGCAGTCAACGAACTGGCCCGGCTCTCCAACCAGCTCCGCAAGCTCATTGAGGAAATGAACGCCCACTAGAGCGAACGGACAACGAAAAAACGACCGAGGCCCGGGGCAAAACCCGGGCCTCGTTTTTTTAGGATTCATCTTCCCTGTCCAAAGGGGATCAAAAAGGTGAGGGCTACGGCGGGCCGCCATACTCTCGGTGAAGATTACACAAACCGAGCCGAAGGAGAGCCGGACCGAGCCAATGGACGCACAACGGGCAAATCGCCTCTGAAACGATCCTGAACGCCGCGAAGGGTCATATCGGGAACGGCATGCAAAGCGTGGAAAAAAGGGCGACTCGTCCTTAACCGCCCTGCTCCGAAAGTTTTTTTGGGGAGCCATTCCCCCACCAGTCTCCCCGCCGCGCCGATTAGCTGGAATCCGCAGCCCCAAGCAAGAAAGGTTTCTCGCGGTCGAGGGCTTCCGTCACCAGGGAGCGAGAATAATTCGGGTTGAAACTGCCATGATCCCGCAGTTGGCCCTGTTCACGAAATCTCGTTACACCTTTACGACATGTACTGTGTCAAGATTCCTGTCGCATGTATTGCTATAGTATTTTATATCAAATCTATTCAAATCCACATCAGATTCTATTTTTTCAAGAGCCGGAGTATACATAAAACGCCCGCCCTCTTTTAAGCTCTCCAATATCTCATGATATTTTTGTGCATATATTGATTGCTTCGCACTACCCAAAAATATTTGCCGCGCAAAATGATTAGAAAACGACATGTGCGCAATAATAGCACCAAATGTGCCCTTTTTAAATTTAAGATCAAGCCAATTACCACAAATAATCGACCTATCTGAATTCGCATATTGATCTACACCAAATACATCTACATATCCTGCCAGTCTTAGTTGTTTGACAAGATGATTCTTTTCGCCACAGCCTACATCAAGAATTGGTTCAATTAATTTCTGTTCATCCAGCCTGAGAATCTGCCATTGAAAATCACCTGAATATTCACTGCACAAGGCGTGCTGTATTTTATAGTCATCTGCTTGTACACAGAGTTTCAATTCCGCAATCAGCTTGGCCCGATGATCAATCACGATTTTTTCCACCTCTGCAATTGAGCTTCGTAAGTTGAGTCTTGCAATGGTGCGGAAAAGATCATCGTATATGCTTTTTATATGACGTATTGCTAAATCTGTGAACGATATATATTGGTTATTATGAACGCATTGTGAAATAAAATAATTATACGAATGAGCTGCTGCGCTTCGCATTTTATCCACATTTTCAAAAATATGATATTGAACTCTGTTTGACCATATCAACTCAACTATTGAATTTCTTGTTTTTTCGCTTTGTAAATATTCTACTATATTCATAACATTACCAATCACCGTATGATTAATCGCCTAAGCGCTCTTGGCTGTGATGTTGTTATCGTCAAGCAACTTATATTATGATAAAATCAAGCAAGACCAGATGTAAAGTCCCCGGAAATCAAATCCATTATCTAACCGCAAGAGAAAGGGCTTACCCCCCGGTCCACCGACCTGCGCTTCATGGACTCTCGGGTTTATCTCCCACGCCGTCCGGCCCCGCTTGTCATCGCCGGGCTGTTTCATTATGGTTCACGGATTGCCGAACAGACATCCAACGCGAGGAAAGTCCATGGACATAGCCGACCCGGCTGCGTTGATACGGAGTTTATCGAACAAGCAGGGACTTGCGGCCCTGCTGGACGTGTTGCCTCTGGGCGTGGCGATCATGGATCGGGACGGAACCTTGTTGGCGGTGAACCGGAACTACGAGTCGCTGACCGGCGTGACGGGCGAGCAGGTGCGAGGCATCCGCTGCCTGCATGCCCTGCGCTCGGACTACTGCATGCGCAACTGCCCCGTGCTGGACGGCTGGACGGACAAGCGCACGCGGACGTTGGAGGCGAACATCATCAACCGCGAGCGGGAGAAGGTCAGCATACACCTGACCTTGGCCCCGCTAGTGGCGGAGGACGGTTCCATCCGGGGAGTCATTGAAACCCTGATGCCCGCGTCCGTGCATGCCCTGGATGAAATCGTCAGCGGGGTTTCGGGCCTGGGCGAACTGGTGGGGCGCAGTCCGGAAGTTCGCAAGATTTTCGCCATGACCCCATCCATCGCCCAGACGGATTCGCCGGTGCTGATCACGGGCGAGACGGGCACGGGCAAGGACATGCTGGCCGAGGAGATCCACAAGGAATCGGACCGGGACGGCCCGTTCGTCAAGGTCAACTGCGGCGCGCTGCCTGTGCCCCTGCTGGAATCCGAGCTGTTCGGACACGCCAAGAACGCCCTGCCCGGGGCGGACCACGCCAAGCCGGGCCGGCTACGCATGGCCCACGGGGGATCGCTGTTCATCACCGAGATCGGGGACCTGCCCCTGCCTTTGCAGACCAAGCTGCTGGCATACATGGACGACCATGCCGTGCGCCCCATCGGATCCACCAAGGTGGTCCACACGGACGTACGCATCATGGCGGCCAGCCATTACGACCTGGAGGACATGGTCCGGCGCAAGCGATTCCGGCGGGACCTGCTCTACCGGCTGAACGTCATCCGCCTGCACCTGCCGCCCCTGCGCGAACGGGGCGAAGACCTGCTCCTGCTCCAGGACCATTTCCTGAAGATGTTCCAGGTGCGCTACGGCAAGAAGGTGGACCGCTTCTCCAAAAATGTGGAGACGCTGCTGCGCTCCTACGAATTTCCGGGAAACATCCGGGAGCTGCGCAACCTGATCGAATACGCCGTCAATTTCTGCGACAGCAACGTCATCCGCATGCGCCACCTGCCGGGGTACATGCTCCACGGGCCCAACCTGCCCGAGAACCTGTCCGTGCCGCCCCGGGCCATGGAGACGGGCGCGGTCCGGGCGGCTCCGCCCGAGCGATGGGAGGATGTGCAGCGCAAGATGATCCTGGAAGCCCTGGTCAAGACCGGCGGCCGCAAGTCCAAGGCGGCCGAACTGCTCGGTTGGGGCCGGTCCACTCTGTGGCGCAAGATGAAACACTTCGGCATTGAATAGGCGGATCCCATGGAAAACATCCTCATCCCGCTCATGGACAACGAGCTGTCCCCCCGTTTCGACCTCGCCCCGGAGGTGTTGATCGTCTCCATCACCCGCGAAACCAGCGCCATGGGCACCCTCAGCGAACGGGTCGTCACCTTCGAGACTCCGTCGGCCGAGGCCATGTACCGCCTGGTCATGGCCGAGAACATCCAGACCATCATCTGCTCGGGCATGGAAAAAGAGGTCTTCGAATTCCTCAAGCGCAAGGGAATCAACGTCCTGGACAACGTCTGCGGTCCGGTGGACCCCATTCTCGAAGCCTATCTGGCCGGTCAACTCTCGCCCGGCCAAAATTATTTCTAGCCCGCCCCCTTGTGCCGTTTTGTTTTATTGTGAAACATAGCCATGTTCCAAAATAGTCCCATTTTGTTTCATTTCGTCCTTGAGCAAAGTTTCACATAATACTCTTGACGCAAAGAACCAATTGCTATCTATAGAAACCCGGACCTGTTGATCGTTCCAGGCCGCGAACTTCGTTCGGGCCGCATCGATGGGGGTCGGTGCCGGTCAACCTCGTCCGAGGCCGTGTTTCACAACGGGGCGTGCCGTTTTCCTGCGAAACGGGCGTCCCACCCATGTGCAAACAGTACTTCTTGGGAGGAAGGATTAGCATGAAAGTCAAAGAATTGATGATTCCGGTGGACGACTACCTGACGCTGGGCAAGGATGCCTCGCTCGGCGACGTGGCCGCCACGCTCAAAAACGGCGGACACCGGGATGTTCTCATCCTAGATGACCAGGGCGCCTTTGCCGGGGTCCTGAGCATGTCCGACATGATCACCGCGCTGGAGCCGAATTACAAAAAACTCTTCAAGAAAGATCTGATCAGCGACACGCTTTCCAACCGCTACGTCGCCGAGCAGTTCAAGGAATTCAATCTCTGGGCAGACACCCTGACCAACATCTGTGCCCGAGGCGTCAGGATCAAGGTCACGGACGCCATGCATGTCCCCGCGGAGGACCATTACATAGAGGAAGACAGCGACATCGAACACGGCGTGCACATGTACATGGTCGGCACGCCTCAGCCGTTAATCGTCCGCAACAACGGCCAGGTCACCGGCGTGCTGCGCATGTCGGACGTCTTCAACGAAATAGTCGGCCGCATGAACACCTGCGCCCTGACCGACTAGCCCATCCGGTCCAACGAGGAGATCCATATGGAGACCGCACGCACCGTAAAATCCAACTTTGACTGGAAACGCCTGGTGTTCATGCTCACAGGCGTCCTGCTTTTCACCATCGTCTATTTCAGCTCCCCCTGGCCCGACGCCATCGACCCCATGGGCGAGCATTTTCCCCTGTCCCTCCAGGCCAAGGGCGCCATCGCCGTGTTCCTGCTGGCCGGCACATGGTGGGTCTTCGAAGTCGTGCCCATCGGCGTCACTTCGCTGATGATCGGCATTCTCCAGGTCATGTTCCTGATCCGTCCGGCCAAGGTGGCCTTCAAGGATTTCATGGACCCGTCGGTCCTGTTCATCTTCGCCTCCATCATGATCGGACTGGTCTTCACCAAGACCGGCCTGACCAAACGGCTGGCCTACAAGATGCTCGACATCGTGGGCGAACGCACCTCGATGATCTATCTCGGCGTGTTCGTGGTCACCGCCGCCCTGACCCACATCATGGCCCACACCGCCGTGGCCGCGACCATCTACCCGCTGCTGCTGGCCATCTACGCCCTATACGGCGAAGGCGACCGGCCGACCAAATTCGGCAAGGGGCTGTTCATCGGCATGGCCTATGTGGCCGGCGCGGGCTCCATCGTCACCCTGCTCGGCGCGGCGCGCGGCGCGGTGGCCCTCGGCTTCTTCAAGGAAATCGTGGGCGTGGACGTGGGCTTCTTCCAACTGACCTACTACATGGCCCCCATCGGCTGGGGTATGACCTTCCTGCTGTGGGGCTTCTTCATGATCGTCTGCAAACCCGAGAAGGACCGCATTCCCGGATTGCGCGAAAAAGCCCGCGAACTCAACGCCAAGATGGGCAGCCTGACCCGCGAGGAGATCCTGGCCGCCGTCATCGTCGCCTCGGTCATCATCATCATGTCCCTGCGGGCCTTCATCCCGGCGCTCAAAGCCGTGGACAAGACCGCCATCATCCTCTGTTCCTCGGTCCTCTTCTTCATCTTCAAGATCCTGGACCTCAAGGACCTCGAAGACATCCCCTGGAACATCATCCTGCTCTTCGCGGGAGCCATGTCCATCGGCTTCTGTCTGTGGGAGACCGGCGCGGCCAAGTGGATGGCCGTCAACTGGCTGGTCATGTTCCAGGAGGCCAACTGGTTCATCTTCGTCATGTCCATAGCCTTCTTCGTGATGATCATGACCAACTTCATCATGAACGTGGCGGCGATCGCCATATCCCTTCCAGTGGCCCTGGTCATCGCCCCCTACCTGGGCGTGGCCCCCGAAGTCATCCTGTACGCTTCCCTGGTCATGGCGGGCATGCCCTTCCTGCTCCTGGTGGGCGCGGCGCCCAACGCCATCGCCTACGACTCCGGACAGTTCACCACCGGTGAGTTCTTCGGACTGGGCATCCCGGCATCCCTGCTGCTCATGATCCTGGTCGGCCTGGCCGTCCTGGTCATCTGGCCGATCATGGGCATGCCCATCACCCTCCCCGCCGGAGGTTAGCGATCAGGATTACGGCGAGAATATCACGACGGCTGCCGCGCCCGCGCGCGGCGGCCGTTTGTGTCACCAAAACCAAAGCATGGTGAGCCACATGGAAAAACTCGAAGAACTGTTCGATCACATAGCGTCCAGGGTAAACGTCAATCTCAAGCCCATGGGCGTTGACGTCCGCACCATCCTCCAAAACTCCATTCCGCGAGAACGCCATCTCCTGTACTACGCGTTCTATGCCCTGACCGAGGACCACCCCATCAGCTTCAAATTCAAAAACTCCAACCTCGCCGGGACCTACTTCCTGGGCCGGACCCTGGTGGACAGCTCGGTCCTCTACAAATCCAACGTGCGCGGCGACGAACTCAAGCGCAAGGGCGACGTGGTCGAGTTCAACGGAGTCAAGACCAAGCTTTTCTATGACGAGGTCATTCGAATCATCAATTCCTACCTGGTCAAAACCCTGGTCCACAACAACTCCAAAAACCCCGAAACGCCCGAAGTCTTCCGCATCCTCAACTCGGCGGCCATGCACTACTCCAACATCCACGGGACCACGCTCGAAGGCGTCTATCTCGGGGCCTTCGCCACCGCCGACCTGTCCATCATGCACAACTGCGTCATCGGCGACTTCGCCTACGTCCAGGCGGGTGACCTCTCCAGGCTGACCGTGGAGCCCGGCCGGGTCTGGATCAAATCCGGCGACCTGTTCGAATTCAACTACCTCTACCCCGAAGGGGTCATCGAGCAGTACGTCAAGCTGGACCAGAACGGCCACCTGACCGGCAAATTCGTGGACTACGTGGACGAATTCAAGGAGGACTTCGTGCCCATCTACTCCACGGCCCGGCCCGAAAACGACCACATCGTGCCGGAAACCGCCTACGTCTCCCCCTACGCGGTCCTCAAGGGCCGATGCGAGGTGGGCGAGAACGCGCTCATCGTGCAGCGCGCCCACGTGGAGGACTCCTTCATCGGCAAGGGGTCCAACGCCCAGGAGAACTGCTATATCAAAAACTCGGTCTACGAAGGCAACAACGTCACCGCGCACGGCGGCAAGGTCATCTGGACCACGGTGGGCAAAAACGTCTTCGTGGGCTTCAATTCCTTCATCCATGGGCGGCAGGACTGCCCCATCACCATTGGCCGCGACTCCATCGTCATGCCTCATACCATCATCGACGCCGAGGAGTGCATCGAAATACCCGACAACTCGGCCATCTGGGGATACGTCACCAAGCAGGCCGACCTCAAGACCCAGTGCATCGACCTGGACGAACTGGCCAAGGCCGGGGACCTCACCCTGGGCAACGCCACCTTCAAGGGCAACGGAAAGGCTTTCGTTGATGCGTTCAGACATCGCATCGACCATATACGTGAAGAAAACGGCGCATACTTCGACGGGTCCGACAATACCCGCGGACATGCCCAAAAGACTCGGGATGCCGCCTTCAATATCCTTCAGCCCTTCCAATCGGGCAAGGATGCTGGCATGTATCCGACAATGACCATCGGGGATTAAATCTTGCCTTCGAGACAATCCCGGCAATCCAATCATCAGGAGTAACCGAACATGCCTCAGACACTGACCCAGGCCTTTAGCAAAAACTTCCTCGGCAGCGCGCCCAGCTGGTACAAAATGGCCATTATCGCCTTTTTGGTGATAAACCCCATCCTCATGATAACGGCCGGGCCGTTCATCTCGGGCTGGGTGTTGATCGCGGAATTCATCTTCACCCTGGCCATGGCGCTCAAATGCTATCCCCTGCCGGCGGGCGGCTTGCTGGCCATCGAGGCCGTCATCATGGGGATGACCTCGCCCAGGACCGTTTACCAGGAGGCCCTGACCAACTTCCCGGTCATCCTGCTCCTGATCTTCATGGTCGCGGGCATCTACTTCATGAAGGACTTCCTGCAGTACACCTTCACCCGAATCCTCACCCGCGTGCAGTCCAAGACCATTATCTCGCTGCTCTTCTGCTTCGCAGGCGCGTTCCTGTCCGCCTTCCTGGACGCCCTGACCGTCACGGCCGTGATCATCGCCGTGGCCTATGGGTTCTACAACGTGTACCACCGCTTCGCCTCGGGCAAGCCCATGAACTGCGACCACGACCTCTGCTCCGACGAGACCGTCAAGGAGCAGAACCGGGCGGACCTCCGGGAATTCCGTGCCTTCCTGCGCAACCTGATGATGCACGGCGCCGTCGGCACCGCGCTGGGCGGCGTCTGCACCCTGGTGGGCGAGCCCCAGAACCTGCTCATCGGCGAGGTTATGGGCTGGCACTTCGTGCCCTTTTTCCTCAACGTGGCCCACGTCTCCATGCCGGTCCTGGCCGTAGGTATGCTGACCTGTGTGCTCGTGGAACAGTTCCACATCTTCGGCTACGGCGCGAAACTGCCGGGCAACATCCGCTCCCACCTGCTCGAGACCGCCATGGAAATGGAATCCAAGCGCGGCCTTCAGGGCAAGGCCCAACTCGTGGTCCAAGCCCTGATCGGCATCTGGCTGATCTCCGCCCTGGCCTTCCACTTGGCCGAAGTCGGCATCATCGGCCTGTCCGTCATCGTCCTGCTGACCGCCTTCAACGGATTCACCGACGAGCACCAGCTCGGCCCCGCCTTCGAGGAGGCCCTGCCCTTCACCGCCCTGCTCGTGGTCTTCTTCGCCATCGTCGGCGTCATCCACGACCAGCACCTGTTCGCCCCGGTCATGCACTTCGTCCTCGGGCTGGAAGGCCAGACCCAGCTCGCCGCGTACTACGCGGCCAACGGCCTGCTCTCCATGATCTCGGACAATGTCTTCGTGGCCACGGTGTACATCTCCGAGACCAAGATGCACTTCGTCCAGCTCCTGGGCACTGTCCCCGGCGTGGCCGACGCCGCCGCTCTGATGGACAAGCTGACCGATCCGCACCTGGTGCGCACCGACGTCATCGCCTCCCTGCCCGCAGGCATCCAGGACCAGGTCGCCAAGATGATGACCCACTTCGACCATCTGGCCGTGGCCATCAACACCGGCACGAACATCCCGTCCGTGGCCACCCCCAACGGCCAGGCCGCCTTCCTGTTCCTTCTGACCTCGGCGCTGGCTCCGGTCATCCGTCTGTCTTACGGACGCATGGTTGTCCTGGCCCTGCCCTACACCATCACCATGTCCATCACCGGTCTGGCCGCCACCTACTTCTTCTCCTGGTAGCCTCCGGCACAACGAGCAACCCCCAAGGCCCCCGCGCATTGCGCGGGGGCCTTTCTCGTGCGGGCCCATCCCCCCCTCTTCGCGTTGCGTCGTCCGCGGAAAACGGCGGGAGTGGAATTGTTTTGCGCGCCTGTTGCCTGATCTGGCAACTTCCGGCAACCATTGCGTATTGTTGCGCATTTCTTGCGCGGAATGCGCAAGCGCTCATCCCGCAAAGCGGCATGAAGCCCGGCCCCTGGCATCCTCTTTTCGCTCTTTCGGCGCGGTCCTTTTCCGCTCCACGCCTTTTCGCCCTCCCAAAACGAATCGACTTATATAAGACCAAAAAAGGCGCACCCGCTTTTTGCGGGTGCGCCGAGTTGTCCGTTTTCCCGGACTCGAACGGCCGACCGGACCATCATGGCCCGGGGCGACCGGAAGTTCTAGGCGTCCAGTTTGGACGAACTATTCAAATGGTCCTTGCACAACCAGACGATGGACTGGCTCTTGGTGTCGAAGTGGGGGCTAACCCCGTGAGTCGTGCCGCATTTCGCGCATCTGTATTCATTCTCGCACTTCGGATAGCATTCGATGGAATTGAGCATCTGGTTAAAACGGCTGATGGTCGGGAACATGGGATGATCCGCATGCCGTTTGCGATCTTTGCTGTTCAGCTTGCCGTTGTCGTTCACCTTGACGGTAATCATCCGAGACCGATTGATGAACCCTTCCTTCTTATTCATGACCACTTTGATGGGTTCTTCCCAGCGGCAGATGATCCGCTTTCGCTCCTGATCAAAACGCACGGACATGGCATCCTCCTTGGTGCGGCCGTCCTTCCTTATCGAACCGCGTGAGTTCGGATTTACCCCTCTTGCGACGGCCCGGCCAAACGCCCCGGGCCGAGGCAGCTCAAATTACGTAATCCACGACCTTGCGGCCGGAAGCCACCTTCTTCACGAAGGCGACACAGGCTTGATGTTCGGGGTGATCCTGGTAATGGTTCAGGGCATCCACATCGTCGTGCTCGGAGCACAGGATGACGTGGCACTCGGGATCGGCGGCCACGATCTCCGTACTGACCTCGATATGCCGGAGCCCCTCGATACGCCCCTTGAGGGCTTCCAGGATATCCTTCATCTTCGCGCCATTTTCGATTGCCGTCTTACCTTCGACCTCATCCTTCAACGTCCACATGACGATATGTCTGACCACTGAACTCTCCTTGCAACGGTAACAATTTTAACTAAATCAACAAAACATCGTGCAATAGACACTGGTTTTCACAAAATAGAATAAACACGGTTTGTCGTTTTGTCACCCCACTGCGCGGGAATATATCATTCCCTTGCCCGCATTTTCGGCGGAAGGTGACAGTGCGCGGAGCGCGTCGCCTTGACTTCGACAGGCAAAGGCCCATCCTTTGCATACGTCTCGACGTCGCCGTTTTGCCAGACTTTTCCTTGCACAAGAAATGCCAAAAAGAGCTACCATGCGTAAAATACTCTGTCTGATCCTGTTGCTGTCCTGCCTCTGCGCCCTGCATGTCCCGCCTGCGCTCGGCGCGGTCGAGAAACCCAAGAAAAGCGTGCTGTGCCTGAATTCCTACCATCACGGCTACCAGTGGTCGGACGCCATCATGCGCGGCATCCGCTCGGTCCTGGAGAACAGCCACTATAAGATCGACCTCCAGATCGAATACATGGACGCGAAGCGTTACAACTACGAAGATGTGACCCGCATGCTCCTGCGGCTCTACAAGGAAAAATTCAAGAACGAAAAGTTCGACATGATCATGACGTCGGACAACGACGCCTACTCGTTCGTCACCCAGTACAAAGACATTCTCTTCCCGGACGTGCCGTTGGTTTACTGCGGCGTTAATTTCCTGAACACCGACGACACGGACTCGGACGATGCCACGGGCGTCATCGAAAGCTTCGACCTGTCCAAGACCTTGGACGTGGCCCTACGCCTGCACAAGGGCAAAAAACGCATCATCGTTGTCGGCGACTCGTCCACGGCCGGTGCAGCCATCAAGCGTCAGGTCCAGGACCAGTTGGCACGCTACAAGGTGCCGCTCATCGCCGAATACTGGACCGACATGTCGCTGAAAAACGTCCTGGAGCGTGTCGCCAACCTGCCCGCCGACTCCTTCCTCTTCTTCATCCCCTACTACCAGGTTATCGACGGCCGCTTCCTGACTGCCGAGGAGGCCATGCAGGCCATCTACGCGCGGTCGAGCATGCCCATCTACACGGCCTGGGAATTCCTGGCGGGCACCGGCGCCGTGGGCGGAAACATGCTTTCGGGCTATCTGCACGGACGGCGGGCCGCGAAAATCGCCATGGAAATCCTGGACGGCAAAAGCCCGGACGACATCCCGGTGTCCCGCGAAACCACCGGAGAATACATCTTCGACTACAAGGTCATGAAGCGGCTCAAGCTGGACATGAACCTGCTGCCCAAGGGAAGCCGCATACTCAATGCCCCCAAGGCATTCTACGAACTCTCCAAGGAAGTGTTCTGGACCATTATGGTCAGCTTCGTCTTGCTGGTCCTCGTGCTCATCTTCCTGACCCTGACCATGCTCGAACGGCGCAAGGTCGAACGAAAGATCAAGGACCAGTTGGCCTTCCAGGAGACGCTGATGGACACGGTTCCGCAACTGGTGTCCTGGAAGGACGCCGACGGGCGGTACCTGGGCACCAACCGGGCCTTTTCGGAATTCTTCGGTCTGGAACACGGGGCGGGTATCGTCAACCGGGTCATCAACGAGGTCGTCAAGGATCTGGAGTACGCCTCCTGGGCCACGGACGCGGACAAAGAGGTCATACGCAAGGGCCAGGCATTCCACAAGGAACGGCGCAAACTGGTCAACGCGGCGGGCGATCCGGCCTGGATCGAAGTCACCAAGGTGCCCATCACCGACCGTTCCGGCCAAATCGTGGGCATACTCTCCATGGCCGACAACATCACCACCGAGCTGAACCTGGAAAAACAATTGCTGCAATCCCAGAAGATGGAGGCCATCGGCACGCTGGCGGGCGGCATCGCGCACGATTTTAACAACATTCTGACCAGCATCATCAACTCCACCGAACTGGCCGTGAGCGACTTGGATCCGGAGTCCATGACCACCAGGGATCTGGAACGGGTGCTCAAGGCGGCCCGACGCGGCGGCCGGGTGGTCAAGCAAATTCTGGCCTTCAGCCGTCCGTCCACCGAGGGATTCCGGCCCACGGACGTAAGCGGCGTCATCACCGAGGCCATCGAACTGCTCAAGTCCTCCATGCCGCGCAAGATCGAGGTCCGCTCGCGCATCCAAGACAACCTGGCCTGCGTGTACGCCGACCCGACCCAGATCCACCAAGTGGTCATGAACCTGTGCACCAACGCCTTCCATGCCCTACGCCGCACGGGCGGGACCATCGAGGTCCGGCTGGACCAGTCCGAGGTCTCGCGTGAGGACGCGGACATGATCGGACTGGCCCCGGGCGAATACGTGCGCCTGGTGGTGGAGGACAACGGGCCGGGCATCCCCTTGGACATCGCGGACAAAATCTTCGATCCCTTCTTCACCACCAAGGACAAGACCGAGGGCACGGGACTGGGGCTGGCGGTCGTCCACGGCATCGTGCACAGCCACAAGGGCGGCCTCCAGGTCGAGCCGCGCGAAGGCGGCGGCACGACGTTCTCCATATACCTGCCCAAGGGCGACGCGGACCAGTGCGGCGACGTGAACCTGTTCAGCGCGCCACGCAACCTCGGCGCTCATATCCTCTTTGTGGAAGACGACGTGGACCAACTCCAGACCACGCCGCGCCTGCTCGAAACCATGGGCTATGTGGTCGAAGGCCAGGAAAGCCCGCTCGCGGCCCTACGCCGGGTCAACGACATGCCCGACGAATTCGACTTGGTCATCACCGACTACGATATGCCCGGCATGAGCGGCACCCAGCTGGCCCGAAGGCTGGCGGTCATCGACCGGGACCTGCCGGTTATTCTCATTTCCGGCCGCGAAGATGCAGTTTCGGCGGCTGCGGGCTTGCCGAATATCCGTCTGGTGGTTATCAAACCCTACGACAAACAGGATCTGTCCCGGGTCATCAGCAGTGTGCTGAGCAACGAGAAACAAGGGGAGTGACGTGGCGGCGATATTGATCATAGACGACGACCTCGATGTCTGCGAGACCATGGAGAGCCTGATCACCAGGCTGACCCATGACTGCGTCTCGGCCCACACCCTGGACTCCGGGCTGCGGCTGATGCGCAAGAAGGCCTTCGACGTGATCTTTCTGGACGTCCGCCTGCCGGATGGAAACGGCTTGGATATCCTGCCGGACATCATGGCCCTGCCCGATCCGCCCGAAGTCATCATCCTGACCGGCAAAGGCGACCCGGACGGTGCGGAGTTGGCCATTCGGGGCGGCGTCTGGGATTACCTGCTCAAACCGTCCAGCATCCGCGAAATTTCCCTGACCCTGGGCCGCGCCCTCAAATACCACGAGGAAAAACGCGACCGGGACGGAGACCGAGGCCTGGAACTCACCGGCGTGGTAGGCGACAGCCCGATCATCCGGGTCAGCTTCAACCTCCTGTCCCAGGCGGCCCGGTCGGAGACCAATGTGCTCATCACCGGCGAGACCGGCACGGGCAAGGAATTGTTCGCGTCCACCATCCACGCCAACTCCAAGCGCAAGTCCGGCAATTTCGTGGTCGTGGACTGCGCCGGGCTGACCGAATCCCTGCTGGAATCCACTCTCTACGGATACCGCAAAGGGGCCTTCACCGGCGCTCAGGCCGACCGCATCGGACTGGTCAAACTGGCCGACGGCGGCACCCTTTTCCTGGACGAGGTGGGCGAAATGCCGCTGTCCATGCAAAAGGCCTTTCTGCGCGTCCTCCAGGAACGAACCTTCCGCCCGGTGGGCGACACCCGCGAGCAGACCAGCGACTTCCGGCTGGTGGCGGCCACCAACCGGGACCTGGACGAGATGGTCGAAAAGGGGACATTCCGTTCGGACCTGCTGTACCGCCTCAAGACAATGCATATCCATCTGCCGCCCCTCCGGGAACGGCCCGAGGACATCAAGCCCTTGTGCATATATCGGGTCAACCAGCTCTGCCGCCAGTACGCCATGCCGCCCAAGTCCTTCGGCTCGGACTTCAACCCGGCCCTGGAAAGCTATGACTGGCCGGGCAACGTCCGCGAACTGTTCAATATCCTGGAGCGGGCCGTGGTCACCTCGGGTACCGAGAAAACCCTCTACGCCATGCACTTGCCGCGCGAACTGCGCATCCAGATCGCCAAGGCCCAAATTGAGCGGTTGACCAACACCCCGCCCGAAAAAGAAGCCCTGTTCCCTCCGGACACGGAGCCTGTCCGAAAAATCGGACAGGATATCTTCGAGGACATCTTCGAGCAGGAACTGCCGACACTGCGGGATTTCAAGAGCACTGCGGAAAAGGTCTACCTCGGTGAGCTCATCCGCCAATGCGACGGCGACCTGCCCCGCATACTCGACGTATCCAAACTCTCCCGCTCACATTTCTACGGCCTGCTCAAGAAGTACGGCCTGTCCCTTTAGGAAAACCCATGGCAGACTTCGCTTCCTACTGCGATTTTTGCGCGTCCCGCGACACGGACGATGTGGACCGCGCGTACCACGACACCCGCTATGGCTTTCCCATCGAGGACGACGGCGAACTGTTCGCGTTGCTGATCATGGAGATCAACCAGGCGGGGCTGAGCTGGCGGACGATACTCAACAAGGAACCAAACTTCCGCAAAGCCTACGACGGATTCGACATCCCCACCGTGGCCGCCTATGGCGAAGCGGACCGGGCCCGGCTCCTGGCCGACGCAGGCATCATCCGCAATCGCCTCAAGGTCGATGCGGCCATCCACAACGCGGGCGCCATCCTGGACCTGCAACGCGAATACGGCTCCTTCAAGGCCTGGCTGGATGCCCACCACCCTTTGGAAAAAGCGGCCTGGGTCAAACTGTTCAAAACCCGCTTCAAATTCGTGGGCGGCGAGATCGTCGGCGAGTTTCTCATGAGTTCCGGCTACCTGAAGGGCGCACATACCGAAACTTGCCCAATCCAGAAGGCCGTGTTAGAGGCCTGTCCGGCCTGGGCTCGATCCACGGAGGGGTGAACCCCAAACGCCCCGTATTCCGGTCTGTTCCGGCTTGTCCGTTTTTCCGGACGCCCCTGGTTCGTTCCCTTGCGCCTCCGCTTTACGCTCAAAACCCCATGCGTCGAGCTTTTATCATGTCCGCAATCGAAATTTCGTCCTATTTTTCAGACTGCCCCCTTTGCCGGGAACGTCCTCTTTCACTTCCTCTCTTTGTAACACATTGTAAAAACGGCTGATTTAAATTTTCACAAACTTGGCACGGATGTTGAGTATACACCGTGTCATCAAACGAACGGGTTCGCTCGGCGGACGCCGAGAAATCCCGACGACCCACAATAGGAGAAGAATCCAATGTCCAAGATGAAAACGATGGATGGCAACACCGCCGCCGCATGGGTGGCCTATGCCATGAGTGAAACCGCCGCCATCTACCCCATCACGCCCTCGTCCACCATGGGCGAGATCGCCGATGAATGGGCCGCTCAAGGTCGCAAGAATATTTTCGGGCAGACCCTTGAAGTTCGCCAGCTCCAGTCCGAAGCGGGCGCGGCGGGTGCCGTGCACGGCGGCTTGGCCGGCGGCGCGCTGACGACCACCTTCACCGCTTCCCAGGGTTTGCTGTTGATGATCCCGAACATGTACAAGATCGCGGGCGAACTGCTGCCCTGTGTCTTCCACGTGTCCGCCCGGGCCATCGCTGCTCACGCCCTGTCCATCTTCGGCGACCATCAGGACGTCATGGCCTGCCGCCAGACCGGTTTCGCCATGCTCGCGGCCGCTTCGGTCCAGGAAGTCATGGACCTCTCCCTGGTGGCCCATTTGTCCACCATCGAGGCCAGCGTGCCCTTCGTCTCCTTCTTCGACGGCTTCCGCACCTCGCATGAGATCCAGAAAATCGAGACCATCGACTACGCCGACATGAAGCCGCTCCTGAACATGGACAAGGTGGCCGCCTTCCGCAAACGCGCCATGAACCCGGAGCATCCGAACATTCGCGGCACCGCCCAGAACCCGGACATCTACTTCCAGGGCCGCGAGGCCTCCAACTCCCACTACGACGCCATTCCGGCCATCGTCGAGGAGTACATGGCCAAGGTGTCCGCCCTGACCGGCCGCGCCTACAAGCCCTTTGACTACGTGGGCGCGCCCGATGCCGAGCGCGTGATCATTTCCATGGGCTCCTCCTGCGAGACCATCGAAGAAGTGGTTAACCGCCTGACCGCCGAAGGCGAAAAGGTCGGCCTGATCAAGGTCCGCCTGTACCGCCCGTTCTCGGCCAAGCATTTCCTGGCCGTTCTGCCCGAGACCGCCAAGTACGTGTCCGTGCTCGACCGCACCAAAGAGCCGGGCGCCCTGGGCGATCCGCTGTACCAGGACATCAGCACCGTGTTCCTGGAACGGGGCAACGGTCCCGTCCTCACCGCCGGCCGCTACGGCCTGGGCTCCAAGGAGTTCACGCCCGCCATGGCCAAGGCCGTGTTCGACAACATGGCGTCTTCCGCCCCCAAGTTCCACTTCACCGTGGGTATCGAGGATGACGTCACCAACGCCTCCCTCGTCACGACCGGGACCCTGGACACCACCCCTGAAGGCACCGTCCAGTGCAAGTTCTGGGGTCTCGGCTCGGACGGGACGGTCGGCGCGAACAAGCAGGCCATCAAGATCATCGGCGACAACACCGACATGTATGCGCAGGGCTACTTCGCCTACGACTCCAAGAAGTCCGGCGGCATCACCATCTCCCACCTGCGCTTCGGCCACAAGCCCATCCAGTCCACCTACCTGGTGGCCTCGGCCGACTACGTCGCCTGCCACAACCCGAGCTACGTGCACCTGTACGACGTGCTCGACGGCATCAAGGACGGCGGCACCTTCGTGCTGAACTGCCCCTGGACCGCCGAACAGATGGACAGGGAACTGCCCGCCGCCATGCGCCGGACCATCGCCCAGAAGAACCTCAAGTTCTACGCCGTGGACGCGGTCAAGATCGCCGGCGAAGTGGGCCTGGGCGGCCGCATCAATATGGTTATGCAGACCGCCTTCTTCAAACTGGCCGACGTCATTCCCTTCGATCAGGCCGTCAGCCTGCTCAAGGACGGCATCGACAAGGCCTACGGTAAGAAGGGTCCGAAGATCGTTGAGATGAACTGCGCCGCCGTGGACAAGGCTGCGGACGCCATCGTCGAGATTCCGGTCCCGGCCGCCTGGGCGGATCTGGCCGACGACGTCAAGCCCGAAGCCGACGAGCCCGAATACGTCAAGAACATCATGCGCCCGGTCCTGGCCCAGAAGGGCGACGACCTGCCGGTCTCCGTCTTCTCCGAGGACGGCACCGTGCCGCTGTCCACTTCCAAGTACGAAAAGCGCGGCGTGGCCATCAAGGTCCCCGAATGGATCGCCGACAACTGCATCCAGTGCAACCAGTGCGCTTTCGTCTGCCCGCACTCCGCCCTGCGCCCGGTGCTGGTTTCCGAGGATGAAATGAAGAACGCCCCGGCGACCTTCGTCACCCAGGACGCCAAGGGCAAGGACGTCAGCGGACTGAAGTACCGCATGCAGGTCAACACCATGGATTGCCTGGGTTGCGGCAACTGCGCCGACATCTGCCCGGCCAAGGAAAAGGCGCTGGTCATGAAGCCCATCGCCACCCAGACCGATGCGCAGGTCCCCAACTTCGACTTCACCGAGACGGTCAGCTACAAGGACGCCTTCAAGCGTGATTCCGTCAAGGGCTCCCAGTTCAAGCAGTCGCTCATGGAATTCTCCGGCGCCTGCTCCGGCTGCGGCGAAACCCCGTACGTCAAGGTGCTGACCCAGCTCTTCGGCGAGCGTATGATCATCGCCAACGCCACGGGCTGCTCCTCCATCTGGGGCGCGAGCGCACCGTCCACCCCCTACTGCACCAACCACGACGGCTTTGGCCCCGCCTGGGGCAACTCCCTGTTCGAAGACGCGGCCGAATTCGGCTTCGGCATCGAAATGGGCGTGAACAGCCGCCGCAAGACCCTGATCGCCAAGTGCGAAGCGGCCGCCGCTTCCGCCACCGGCAAGGTCAAGGAAGCCCTGGAAGCCTGGCTGGCCGCCAAGGACGACGCCGAAGGCTCCGCCAAGACCGGCGCGGCCCTGAAGACCGCCCTGAACGGCGCCACCGACGAGGCCCTCAAGGAAATCGCGGCCGATGCCGACCTGTTCACCAAGAAATCCGTGTGGATCTTCGGCGGTGACGGCTGGGCCTACGACATCGGTTACGGCGGCGTGGACCACGTCATCGCCTCCGGCAAGGACGTGAACATCCTGGTCATGGACACCGAGGTGTACTCCAACACCGGCGGACAGTCCTCCAAGGCCACCCCGCTCGGCTCCATCGCCAAGTTCGCAGCCGCAGGCAAGTGCACCGGCAAGAAGGACCTGGGCCGCATGGCCATGACCTACGGTTACGTCTACGTGGCCTCCGTGGCCATGGGCGCGGACAAGCAGCAGCTCATCAAGGCCTTCAAGGAAGCCGAGGCTTACAATGGACCCTCGCTGATCATCTGCTACGCCCCGTGCATCAACCAGGGCATCAAGAAGGGCATGGGCAAGACCCAGCTCGAACAGAAGCTGGCCGTGGCCTCCGGCTACTGGCCCCTGTATCGCTTCAACCCCGAACTGACCCAGCAGGGCAAGAATCCGTTCACCTTGGAGTCCAAGGCTCCCGACGGATCCCTTCAGGAATTCCTGTCGGGCGAAAACCGCTACGCCATGCTGGAACGGTTCCACCCGGAACTCTCCAAGGCGTTCCGCGAAAAACTGGAGAAGGACTACGCCGACCGTTACGCCATCCTCACCCATCTGGCCGAAGCCGACTACGGCAAGGCCGAGGTGGAAGAGCCTGCCGCATGCGAAACCGGTGTGTCGGCCGAAGCCCCGGGTTCGGGTGAACCCTGTGACGACGGCAGATAATAGTTAGAGGCATGTGCGGGGCGGGGTTGTTGCGGAGGCTTCGCCTGACCCGCCCCGCACATCTGTTTTGAACCGTGAGGGTTGTTCCTCACACCCATGGAGGTTTGTTTAATGTCTATCGAAGTGCTTGCGTTGATCGCGCTGCTGCCCATCCTGGTGGCGCTCATCCTCATGGTCGGCATGCGCTGGCCCGCCACTAAAGCCATGCCCCTGGCGTGGCTGACTGCGGCGGTCGGTGCAATCCTGGCCTGGCAACTGCCCGTGGCCTATGTCGCTGCCCTGACCCTGCAAGGGTTCATCACGGCCATCGGCATCCTGATCATCGTTTTCGGCGCAATCCTGATCTTGCGCACCCTGCAGCATTCCGGCGGTATGGAGACAATCCAGCACGGCATGCAGAACATCACTCCCGACCGGCGCATCCAGGCCATCATCATCGGCTACATGTTCGCCGCCTTCATCGAAGGCGCGGCCGGTTTCGGCACTCCCGCCGCCCTGGCCGCCCCGCTGCTGCTCTCCCTGGGCTTTCCGCCCCTGGCCGCAGCCATCATCTGCCTGGTCTTCAACTCTTTCCCGGTCACCTTCGGCGCGGTCGGCACTCCCGTCGTCCTGGGCCTCAAGTTCCTGGCCCCCGGCGTGGACGCCGCGGTCAAGGCCGGTGCTCCCGGCCTGAACTTCGCCAACATGGGCGACTTCAACCTGCTGGTCGGCCAATGGGCCACCATCATGAACCTGGGCATGATCTTCATCCTGCCTATCTTCATGCTCGGTTTCATCACCCGCTATTTCGGCCCCGAGCGTAGCTGGAAGCCCGGCTTCGCCGCTTGGAAGTTCTGCATCTTCTCCGCCGTGGCCTTCTCCGTGCCCTACCTGATCTTCGCCTGGAACGTCGGTCCCGAGTTCCCGTCCCTGATCGGTGGTCTGGTCGGCTTGGGCATCATCATCATCGGCGCCAAGAAGGGCTTCTGCATGCCCAAGACTTCCTGGGACTTCGGCGATTCCTCCAAGTGGGATCCCGAATGGACCGGTTCCGTGTCCTCCGATGGCGCCGAGTTCAAGGCGCACATGAGCCAGTTCAAGGCATGGCTGCCTTACATCCTCATCGGCCTGATCCTGGTCGTGACCCGTATTCCCGAGCTCGGCCTCAAGGGTCTGCTCGCCAGCCAGGCCATCAAGTTCAGCAACATCCTGGGCTTCAAGTCCGTCAGCGCCTCCATCCAGTACCTGTACCTGCCCGGAACCATTCCGTTCGTCCTGGTCGCCCTGCTGACCGTGCTCATCCACGGCATGCCCGCCGCCAAGGTCAAGCTCGCCTGGTCCCAGGCCTTCGCGACCATGAAGAACCCGACCATCGCCCTGTTCGCGGCGGTCGCCCTGGTCTCCATCTTCCGCGGCTCCGGTATCGTTGACGCGGCCCTGAACCCGAACAACTATCCGTCCATGCCCCTGACCATGGCCAAGGCCGTCGCCGCCATCACCGGCAACGCCTGGCCCATGTTCGCCTCGTTCGTGGGCGGCCTGGGCGCGTTCATTACCGGTTCGAACACCGTGTCCGACCTGCTCTTCGCCGAGTTCCAGTGGGGCGTAGCCTCCCAGCTTGAGCTGCCCCGCCAGATCATCGTGGCCGCACAGGCCGTCGGCGGCGGCATGGGCAACATGATCTGCATCCACAACATCGTCGCCGCCTGCGCCGTTGTCGGCCTGTCCGGCATGGAAGGCGCCATCCTGAAGCGGACCGTATGGCCGTTCCTGCTGTACGGCATCGTGGTGGGCATCGTCGCGACGCTGATGAGCTTCGTGTTCCTGCCCGGCCTGTTCTAACGCAAGGAGATCGAAAGGGAGGCGGGTTGCCGCCCGCCTCCCCTTGCAAGACCCTGAAGTGAAAACTTCAACCCAACAAAACAAGCTCCGGAAACAACCCCGGAGATCATCATTTTCTTAGGAGTCGATCATGTCCAAAGAAGCGATTATCAAAGAATTCGAAACCATAGCCGGTGCCGAAAACGTTATGACTGGTGAGACCGACCGTCACGCCTATTCTTATGACGCCGCCGTTCTCGACTCTGTAGTTCCCGCCCTTGTGGTCCGTCCCCGGACCAGCGAGGCCCTGGGTGCCGTAACCAAGCTGTGCAACGACAACGGCCTGCCCCTGACCGTTCGCGGCGCGGGCACCAACCTGTCCGGCGGCACCATCCCCCATCCCGGCGGCGTGGTCGTTCTGACCAACGGCCTGAACCGCATCCTCGAAATCAACGAGGAAGACATGTACGCCGTGGTCGAGCCCGGCGTGGTCACCGCCCAGTTCGCGACCGAAGTGGCCAAGCGCGGCCTGTTCTATCCCCCGGATCCGGGCTCCATGGCCGTGTCCACCATAGGCGGCAACGTGGCCGAGAATGCGGGCGGCCTGCGCGGCCTGAAGTACGGCGTAACCAAGGACTACGTCATGGGCGTGGACTTCTGGGACGTCAACGGCGAGATGGTCAAATCCGGTTCCCGCACTGTGAAATGCGTCACCGGCTACAACCTGACCGGACTGATGGTCGCCTCCGAAGGCACGCTCGGCGTATTCGACAAGATCATCCTCAAGCTGATTCCCCCGGCGCATGCTGCCAAATCCATGATGGCCGTGTTCCCGTCCATGAAGGCCGCTTCCGAGACCGTGGCGTCCATCATCGCGAACAAGATCGTTCCGGCCACCCTGGAAATGATGGACAACTTCACCATCCGCACGGTGGAGAACTTCCGCGGTGCCGGTCTGCCCGTGGACGCCGCAGCCCTGCTGCTCATCGAGGTGGACGGCCACCCCGCACAGGTGGAGGACGAGGCCGCCATGGTCGAGAAGATCTGCAAGGAGAACGGGGCCACCGAACTGACGGTCGCCAAGGACGCCGCCCAGCGGGACGCTGTCTGGCAGGCCCGCCGCGACGCCCTGCCCGCACTGGCCAAGCTCAAGCCCACCTGTGTGCTTGAAGACGCCACCGTGCCGCGCTCCAAGATCCCGGCCATGATCGAAGCCCTGGAGGAAATCGCCAAAAAGCTCGACCTGACCATCGGCACCTTCGGCCACGCGGGCGACGGCAATCTGCACCCGACCATCCTGACCGACAAGCGCAACAAGGAAGAGTGGCTGCGCGTGGAAAAGGGCATCGACATGATCTTCGACAAGGCCTTGTCCATGGGCGGCACCTTGTCCGGCGAACACGGCATCGGCCTGGCCAAGTCCAAGTACCTGGCCCAGGAGACCTCCAAGGCCACCCTGGCCTACTCTCGCCGCATGAAGTCCGTCCTTGACCCCAAAGGCATCCTCAACCCCGATAAAATCGTCGGCGCCGAATAGGTGATGACCATGGCCGATATCCATAAACTAGCACAAATGTTCAAGGAACTGGACGACCAGTTGGTCGGGTGCATGCGTTGCGGCATGTGCCAGGCGGTCTGTCCGATCTTCAAAATAAGCGGTAAGGAAGCCGATGTAACCCGGGGCAAGCTCGCCCTGCTCGACGGCCTTGCCTCCGAGATGCTCACCGATCCGGAGGGCGTCAACGAAAAGCTCAACCGCTGTCTGCTCTGCGGAACCTGCCAGTCCAACTGTCCGTCCGGCGTGTCCGTCATGGACATCTTCCTCAAGGCCCGCGCGATCATGGTCGGCTACTTCGGCCTGTCCCCGGTCAAGAAGGCCATCTTCCGCGGTCTGCTGAAGAATCCCAAGCTGTTCAACGCCCTGGCCGAAATGGGCTCCAAGTTCCAGGGAATCTTCACCAAAAAAGTGGACGACATGCTCGGCTCCTCCTGCGCCAGGTTCAACGCGCCGATCATCGCCGACCGGCACTTCAACACCCTGGCCAGCAAGCCGTTCCACAAGCTGGTCCCCGAGATGGACACCCCGGCCGGCTCCTCCGGCCTGCGCGTGGCCTTCTACGTGGGTTGCGTCATCGACAAGATCTACCCCCAGGTGGGCGAAGCCATCCTCAAGGTGCTCGACCACCACGGCGTAGGCGTGTATATGCCGTCCGGCCAGGCCTGTTGCGGCATCCCCGTCCTGTCCAGCGGCGACACGGCCACCTTCAATACCTTGGTGGACATGAACGTGGACCGGCTGAAAAACGGGGAGTTCGACTACCTGGTCACCGGCTGCGCGTCCTGCACCTCCACGATCAAGGAACTGTGGCCCCACATGTACAAGGGCGATTCCACCCGCGCGGAAGACATCAACGCGCTGGCCGGGAAAACCATGGACATCAGCCAATTCCTCGTGGATATACTGAAGGTCGAGCCCAAGGCCCTTGCAGGCGGCAAGAGTGTGACCTACCATGACCCCTGCCACTTGAAGAACTCCCTGGGCATAACGGCCCAGCCCCGGACCGTGATCAAGGCGGCCGGGTGCGACTTCAAGGAAATGACCGACGCGGGCACCTGTTGTGGCTGCGGCGGTAGCTTCAATATCGCCCACTACGAGCTGTCCAAGGAAATCGGCAGCCGCAAGGCGGATAACATCATCGCGTCCAAGGCCCAGGTTGCTGCGACCAGCTGCCCGGCCTGCATGATCCAAATCACGGACATGCTATCGCAAAAAGGAGCCAACATGAGCGTCAAACATGTCATTGAGCTCTATGCCGACTCCTTATAACGGATAACCAACGGCAAAACACAAGGAAAAGACCATGTCCAAGAACCTGTACGTGAGCGCCACCGAAGAACGTAGCGGCAAGTCCGCCATCGTCCTCGGCGTCATGCAGATGCTCACGAGGGAACTCCACAACGTCGCCATCTTCCGGCCCATCATCAATGATCCGGGAGCGGGGAACATGGACCACGACATCGCTCTGATGATCGATCACTTCAAGTTGTCCATTCCCTATGAAGACACCTACGCCTACACCCTGAAGCAGACCCGCGAGTTGATCAACTCCGGCCAGCACGCTCTTGTTCTTGAGAATATCCTCAACAAGTACAAGACGCTGGAAGAGCAGTACGACTTCGTGCTCTGCGAGGGAACCGACTTCAAGGGCAAGGACCCAGCCTTTGAATTCGACCTCAACGCAGACATCGCCGCCAACATCGGTGCCCCCATGTTGGTGGTTACGTCCGGCCGCGAGAAGGCCCCGGAGGAAGTGGTCAACATTACCCAGACCACCTTGGACACTTTGGCTGAAAAGGGCGTGGACTCCCTGGCCTGCGTGGTCAACCGCGCGCCCGAGGGCATGACCGACGAATTGGTCAGCCACATCGAGCGCAAGGGCGGCCAGGAGCCCATGCCCGTTTACGTCATTCCCGAGGAAGAAGCCCTGGGCAAGCCGTCCATCAACGACGTCCGCCGCTGGCTCGACGCCGACGTGCTCTACGGGCACTCCGGCCTGCAAAGCCTGGTGGACAACTATGTGGTCGCGGCCATGCAGATCGGCAACTTCCTGGAATACATCCGGCCGGGCAGCCTGATCATCACCCCGGGCGACCGCTCGGACATCATCCTGTCCAGCCTGGCCTCCCGGCTGTCCAGCGCCTACCCGGACATCGCGGGCATCGTCCTGACCGGCGGCCTGCCCGTGTCGGTCAATGTGCACAAGCTCATTGAGGGTTGGACCGGCGTGCCGGTTCCGGTGCTGTCCGCCAAGGGCCACACCTACCAGACCGTGCAGGAGCTCAACTCCCTGTACGGGCGCATCGAGGCCGACGACTACCAGCGCATCGCCACCGCGCTCGGCGGTTTCGCCCAGCACGTGAACGTCAACGAACTGCGCGACCGCGTGGTCGAACAGCGCTCCACCAAGGTCACGCCCAAAATGTTCGAGTACTCGCTCATGGACAAGGCGTCCCGCAACCCGCAACGCATCGTCCTGCCCGAAGGCACCGAGGAGCGCATCCTGCGCGCCGCCGACATCGTCCTGCGCCGTGCCGCCGCCGAGGTCGTCCTGCTGGGCAACGAGCAGACCATCCGGGATAACGCCTCCAAGTACGGCGTGGACATCTCCGGCGCACAGATCATCGACCCGGTCAACTCCGACCTGCTCGATCCCTTTGCCGAGGAATACCTGGAGCTGCGCAAGCACAAGGGCGTCATCGCCGAAATGGCCTGGGACCGCATGTCCGATCCCACCTACTTCGGCACCATGATGGTCCACAAGGGCTTTGCCGACGGCATGGTCTCCGGTTCCATCAACACCACGGCCCACACCATCCGGCCCGCCTTCGAGTTCGTCAAGACCAAGCCCGGCTGCTCCATCGTGTCGAGCGTCTTCCTGATGTGCCTCAAGGACCGCGTGCTGGTCTACGGCGACTGCGCCGTCAACCCCAACCCCAACGCCCGGCAATTGGCCGAGATCGCCCTGGGCTCCGCCGAGACCGCCAAGATCTTCGGCGTGGAACCCCGCGTGGCCATGCTCAGCTACTCCACCGGCTCTTCCGGCAAGGGCGAGGATGTGGACAAGGTCATCGAGGCCACCAAGATCGCCCGCGAGCTCATGGTCGAGCGCGGCCTGGATTACCCCATCGAGGGACCGATCCAGTACGATGCGGCCATCGACCCGGACGTGGCCCTCGTGAAGATGCCCAACTCCGACGTGGCCGGAAAGGCCACCGTGTTCATCTTCCCGGACCTGAACACCGGCAACAACACGTACAAGGCCGTGCAGCGGGCCGCCAACGCCGTGGCCATTGGCCCGGTCCTCCAGGGCCTGAACAAGCCGGTCAACGACCTGTCCCGTGGCTGCACCGTCCCCGATATCGTCAACACAGTCGCCATTACGGCCATCCAGGCCCAGGCAGAAAAAGGTGAATAGATGAAAGTTCTCGTGATCAACTCAGGCAGTTCCTCCATCAAGTACCAACTCATCGACATGAGCGATGAATCCGTCATGGTCTCCGGCCTGGTGGAGCGCATCGGCGAGGAGATGGGCAGCCTGACCAGCAAGACCTTCCCCGGCACGGACAAGGAGGTCAAAACCGAAATCGAGCAACCCATCCCGACTCACGGGCTGGGACTCGAAATGTCCATTGATCTGATCTGCAAGGGCGAGAACGCCGTCTGCTCCATGGATGAAATCGATGTTGTCGGCCACCGTGTGGTGGCCGGCGGCGAAAAGTTCAACAAACCGGTGATCATCACCGAGGACATGTGGCCCGACCTGACCGAGACCGAGCGGCTGGCCCCGTTGCACAACCCCGCCAACCTGGGCGGGGCCAAGGATGCGGCCAAGCTGTTCCCCGGCGTGCCCCAGGTTCTGGTCTTCGATACGGCCTTCCATCAGACGATGCCGCCCCATGCCTTCATGTACGCCCTGCCCTACGAGTACTACGAGGTGGACCACATCCGCCGCTACGGCGCCCACGGCACCTCTCACAAGTACGTGGCCACCGAGTGCGCCCGGCTCACGGGCAAGCCGCTTGAAGAGATGAACCTGATCACCATCCACATGGGCAACGGCGCCTCCATGGATGCGATCAAGGACGGCCTGTGCGTGGACACCTCCATGGGGTTGACGCCCCTGGAAGGCCTGGTCATGGGCACCCGCTCCGGTGACGTGGACCCGGCGGTGCACAACTATCTGGCCGTGAACCGCGGCCTGGATATCGCCGCCATCGACAATATCCTGCACAAGGAATCCGGCCTCAAGGGATTGTGCGGCATGAACGACATGCGCGACATCCATGCGGCCGTGGAAAAGGGTGACGAACGCGCCAAGCTGGCGCTGGACGTCCAGACCTATCGGACCCGCAAGTACATCGGCTCCTACCTGGCCGTGCTCGGCCGGGTGGACGCCATAGTATTCACCGCCGGGATCGGCGAGAACGACGACATCGTCCGCGCCGAAACCATCAAGGGGTTGGAACCCTTCGGCATGAAAATCGACGCCGAAGTGAACGCAACCCGTTCCAAGGAAGCCCGCAAAATCAGCACCCCCGACAGTACGGTGACGATCTGGGTTATCCCGACCAACGAAGAACTGGCCATTGCCCGCGAGGCCATGGCGCTCGTCAAGTAACCCGACCCGTTGAGGGGGCCCGGAGGGACCTGGGGTCAAACATGCATGGAGGTAGGTATCATGCCTTCCAAGGAAGACCTGTACCAGACATTCGTGGAAAAGGCGGAGCTCGTCTCCGCCAAGGTAAGCTGCATCGCCAGTGAAGACGATGCGATCAAATACGTCATCAACCTGTGTGGCGAAAAGGAAGCCTGCCAGCTCCTGATCAGCGGTTGCGACGGCGCCTTGTCCGACAAGGCTGAAACGCTCTGCGACGCCAAGCAGAAAAAGGTCATCGCCGCCCCGGGACTCAAGCCCGAGCTGTACGAGAAGCTGGAGGCCCAGGCCAAAAAGTCCGGATTCGAGTGCATTGACAAGGGGATGCGCGACCATCTGGCCGGTGTGGATATCGGGTTCACCTCTGCCGAGTACGGCATCGCCGACACCGGCACGCTGATGGTCGACTGCCCGAGCGAAGAGTTGCGCCTGGCCACCATGGTCAGCGAGTTCCATGTCTGCATGCTGCCCAAGTCCAAGATCAAGGCCAACACCTACGCCGTGGAAAAGCTGATGCTGACGCGGATGAAGAAAACGCCGGATTACATGGCCTTCATCACCGGCTCCAGCCGGACTTCCGACATTGAGCGCGTCCTGGCCCTGGGCGTCCACGGCCCCCTTGAACTGCACATCCTGATCCTGGAGGACTAGTCATGCAGAAAGCCCATGATCTGAAAGAATACCGCGCCGAACTGCGCGAGTCCCTGGACAATGACTTCCTGCGGACCACGTTGGACAACTTCGCCGTCGCCTACCGCGCCAGCCGGGCCAACGCCTTCAAGGGCATGGATACCCGCAGCCTGATCGACGAGATCGCCTGCTCCAAGGACGATGCGGGACAGCACGCCGAGGAACTGCTTCGGGAATTCACCAAGAATGCCGAAGCGGCTGGCGTCCATGTGCACTTCGCCAAGGACGGGGACGAGGCAAACCGGATCATCACCAAGATCGCCAAGGACGCCGACTGTAAGAAGATCGTCAAGTCCAAGTCCATGACCGCGGAAGAAACGCTGCTCAACCACGATCTGGAGGATGCAGGGCTCGAAGTGACCGAGACCGACCTGGGCGAGTGGATCATCCAGCTCCGCCACGAAGGACCGTCTCACATGGTCATGCCCGCCATCCACCTCTCCCGCTATCAGGTGGGCGACCTCTTTACCGAGGTCACCGGCAAAAAGCAGGACACCGAGATCGAAAAGCTGGTCAAGGTGGCCCGCCGCGAACTGCGTCAGAAGTACGTAGAAGCGGACATGGGCATCACCGGCGCCAACTTCGCCATAGCCGAGACCGGCTCCATCGGGCTGGTCACCAACGAGGGCAACGCCCGCCTGGTGACCACCCTGCCCCGGGTCCACGTGGCCCTGATGGGCATCGACAAGCTCCTGCCGACCCTGCACGACGCCCTGCGCATCCTGAAGGTCCTGCCGCGCAACGCCACCGGTCAGCAGATCACTTCCTACGTGACCTGGATCACCGGCAACAACGAATGCCTGGCGGCGGAAGACGGCAAGAAGGAAATTCACTTCGTGATTCTGGATAACGGCCGCTCCGAGCTGCTCAAGGACCCGCTGTTCTCCCAGGTAAACCGCTGCGTCCGCTGCGGCGCCTGCGCCAACGTCTGCCCCGTCTACCGCATGGTGGGCGGCCACAAGATGGGTCACATCTACATCGGCGCCATCGGCCTGATCCTGACCTACTTCTTCCACGGCAAGGAAAAGGCCAAGAACCTGGTTCAGAACTGCATCAACTGCGAGGCGTGCAAGGACGTCTGCGCGGGCGGCATCGACCTGCCGCGCCTGATCAAGGAGATCCATGCGCGCATCCAGGACGAGGACGGCCATCCGCTGCCCAGCCTGCTGCTCGGCAAGGTCCTGCGCAACCGCAAGCTGTTCCACACCCTGCTGCGCACCGCCAAATGGGGACAGAAGCCCGTGGCTGAAAAAGACGGATTCATCCGCCATCTGCCCATGATCTTCTCCAAGGAACAGGGATTCCGCGCCCTGCCGACCATCGCCGAGGTTCCGTTCCGCGACTGGTGGAAGGAAAACCGGCCCGAGGTGGAGAATCCCAAGTACCGCGTTGCCCTGTTCTCGGGCTGCGTCCAGGACTTCGTCTACCCCGAGCAGATGCAGGCCGCCGTGGACGTCTTCGCGGCCAACGGCGTGGCCATGGAGTTCCCGGAGCAGCAGTCCTGCTGCGGCCTGCCCGTGCAGATGATGGGCGAGATCAAGGCCTCCCGCGACGTGGCGCAGCAGAACCTGCGCGCCTTCGAGCCCGACGCCTACGACTACATCGTCACCCTGTGCGCTTCCTGCGCCTCGCACCTCAAGCACAACTATCCGAAGCTGGTCATGGACAAACCTTCGCTGAAGCTCCGTGCCGACGCGTTCTCGGCCAAGATCATCGACTACTCGTCCTTCGTGAACGATGTGCTCAAGGTGGATGCAAAGGGCTTTACGAAGACAGGTGAAAAGGCTACCTATCATGCGCCCTGTCACTTGTGCCGGGGCCTGGACGTGCACGACGCGCCGCGTCAGCTCATCGAAAAGAGCGGCATGGAATACGTGGAGTGCGCCGAGGAAGAGGTCTGCTGCGGTTTCGGCGGCACCTTCTCCATGAAGTTCCCGGAACTCTCGGCCGAGTTGCTCAAGAAGAAGCTCGACAACGTCGAGGCCACCGGGGCGGATACCCTGCTGACCGACTGCCCCGGCTGCATCATGCAGTTGCGCGGCGGACTCAAGAGGCGGGGCTCCAAGGTCCAGGTGAAGCATGTGGCCGAGGTCATGTCCAAGAACAAAAAATAACCGGCGCTGCCGTGAAATTTGAGGCTCTCCGAAGGTAAGGACCGCAATCCGTAGAAGCACCCACACCCTGCTTCCTCCTGAACGAACCGGCCTCAAATGGGTTCCCCACCCCGCCACGGGGTGGGGAATCCTCTTTTTTCAGGGCACCATGAAGTGAAAACCATGTCCAACAAAACGCCTTTTTGCTTCCAATTGTCCGTCGGACTCCATGCTGCCGTACTGCTCGTCTCGGCCGTGGCGTCCGCAATCAGCTTTTTCCTCTTCGACTCGGCCACCATGAGCATGACCGTCGCCACCGCCATGCTCGCGGCCTTCGCCCTGTCGAGCGCGGTCATCCTGTGGCGTCTGCACGGCGCCCTGGTACGCCCCGCCGCCGAGCTCTCGAAATTCCTCGGACACATGCTCGACGAGGAATACGACCAAGCCGACACCGAGGCCCTCGCCGCCGCCGTACCGGGCCTCGGCGCACAGGCGGGCGAACTGGCCTCGCGCTACAAGGAGCGCCTCGGCTTCTCCCGAAGCATCCTGCTTGGCCTGCCCATCCCCTGCGCCATCGTGGACACGGAACAGCGGTTGACCTACCTGAACCGCGAATGCCTGGACATGCTCGGTTCGCCCGAGCGACCCGAGACTTTCTACGGCCGGATGATCTCCCAAATTTTCTACAAGGACGACCGGCGGTCCAAGATCGCGGACTGCATGGCCGACGACACCCGCGACATGAACGTGGAGGCGATCTTCAAACACGCCAACGGCAGCGACATCAACGTGCTCATCAACCTCTTCCCCCTGCACGACGTGGAAAAACGTGTCATCGGCGGTTGCTGCCTGTACATGAACACCACCGAACTGAAACGCCACGAGCGGGAAATCCTCGACCAGAACGAACGCATTTCCACGGCCGCCAGCGAGGCCACGACCATTTCCGAAAAGCTTGCCGGAGCGGCCCACCAATTGGAAACCGTGGTCGAACAGGCCAAACAGGGCACCCGCGAGCAGACGGATCGGACCACCGAGACCGCCGCCGCCATGGAAGAGATGAACGCCGCCGTGCTCGAAGTCGCCCGATTCGCCCAGGAGGCGGCCCGCGACGCGCGCACCGCCAATGACCAGGCCCGCGAGGGCGAGGCCGTCGTCGGCAAGGTCATCGGGGCCATAGACGATGTCGCGCAACACGCCTCCGGGCTGAAGGACTCCATGGAGCAATTGGATCACCGAGCCGAAGAGATCGGCGTGGTCCTCGGCGTCATTGAGGACATCGCCGACCAGACCAACCTACTGGCGCTGAATGCCGCCATCGAAGCAGCCCGGGCTGGAGAAGCGGGCCGAGGCTTCGCCGTGGTGGCCGACGAAGTGCGCAAGCTGGCCGAGAAGACCATGCACGCCACCAGCGAGGTCCACGCGGCGGTCAAGGGCATCCAGGATACGGCCAGGGAAAATGTGCGGGGCACCCAGACCGCCGTGGACTCCGTGACCCGGAGCACCGAACTGGCGAGCAGCTCGGGCAAGGCCCTGGCCTCCATCCTGACCACCACCCAGGATACGGCCGATCAGGTCCACTCCATCGCGGCAGCCGCCGAACAGCAGTCCTCGGCCAGTGAGCAGATCAGCGCGGCCACGGCGGACGTCACCCGGGTCTGCGGCATGACCGACGACCTCATGGTCGAGGCGTCCAAGGCCATCGACCATCTGGCCGAACTGGCCGAACAACTGACTGCGGTGATCGGCAACATGAAATGATCCCCCCGGTTCACCGGATGAAAGAAAAGCCCCCTTGGTGTACCAAGGGGGCTTTTCTTCTCAAAAACAGCCTCGCAGCTATTTCACGGCGTCCTTCAGGACCTTGCCGGGCTTGAACTGGGCGACTTTGCAGGCCGGGATGTTCAAAGCTGTGCCGGTGCGAGGGTTGCGGCCGGTGCGGGCCTTGCGCTCGCTCACGCTGAAAGTACCGAAGCCGGTCAAGGTCAGTTTGTTGCCGGCGGCCAGCTCTTCCTGGATGGTATCCAGAATGGCGTTCATGGAGGCCTCGGCCTGGGCTTTGGAAGTGCCGATCTTTTCAGCGATCTTGGCTACGAGTTCAGCTTTGGTCATAAAAAAACTCCTATAGTGGTTTATTGATACTATTTACATATGACACGCAAATACGTCTCCGTGTCATACACTCTCACCAGAGATATGGGAAGCCTAAAAAGCGCCGCCCACGCAGGGTTCATACACAAAACCGAGAAGCTATGCCACCACTTCGGGCAACTTTCAACTGATAATATAACAGGTCGGAAAATCTCCCTTCAGGGCTTCCATGACCCGCTCGGCCTGGCCCCTGGATTGGAAGCTTCCTGCCTGGACGATATGCAGTATTTGGCCGTCGCGATCCACCACGGTGATATTCGCCCCGCGGTAGCCCGCGCTAAGCAATTGCCGGTGCACGTGTAGGGCGTTTTCCCGCACGGCGAAGGCTCCGACGCGGACATGATAAAGCTTGTCCCGCGGTTCCGCAAGGCGTGTGGGTACGACTTCCGCCGTTAGCGAGGTCACCCGGACCTTGACCACTCCGCTATCCACGGTGCCGAGCTTCCTGGCCGCCCCATAGGACAGATCGAGGATGCGCTCGTTGACGAAGGGACCTCGGTCGTTGATGGTCAGGATCACGCTGCGGTTATTCTCCAGATTGGTCACCCGGACCCGGCTGCCCAGCGGCAGGGTTTTGTGGGCCGCCGACACGCCATACATGTTGTAGGTTTGCCCATTGGCCGTTTTCTTGCCGTGAAAGTCCGAGCCATACCAGGAGGCCAGGCCGATTTCGTCGTAGCCCGAGGCGGACTTGAGCGGATAATATGTCTTGCCCAGGACCGTGTACGGCTTGGTCTTGGGATCGAGCCCGCCCGTCCGGTCCTTGCTCGGCGGCGTGGAATAGACGTGCTCCGGATAGGGATTCATGGAGCCGCAACCGGCCAGAGCCAGCAAAACCGCGAGGACGAACAGAGCTATAAGTTGACGCATGCTTCCTCCGTATGCCCCGGAGACAGGGAACGGGAAATTATCTCGATTTTGTCTAGAAAACCGTAGAGGAAGTCCGGGCAAAAAGCAATGCCGGTTCACGGATTGTCATGACTGGCGCGGGTTGCGGCTGCCCCGATCAGGAACGATGCACGTAGCGCGGCTTGACCATGTTCTCGGGTTTGAGGATATCGTCCAGTTCCTCGCGGTTGAGGTACCCTTTCTCCAGAACGATCTCGTACACGGAACCACCCGTTTTCATTGCCTCCTTGGCTATCTCGGCAGACTTTTCGTAGCCGATGAACGGGTTCAGCGCCGTGACCAGGCCGATGGAGTGCTCGACCATCTCGCGGCAGCGTTCACGGTTGGCGGTAATGCCCGAAACGCACTTGTCGGCCAGGGTCAGGCAGGCCCGGCGGAGCATGTTCATGGATTGAAACAGGGAAAAGCCTATGACGGGCTCCATGACGTTGAGCTCAAGCTGCCCGGCCTCGCAGGCCATGGTCACGGTCATATCCTGGCCGATGACCGTAAAGGCCACCTGGTTGACCACCTCGGGAATGACCGGGTTGACCTTGCCCGGCATGATCGAGGAACCGGGCTGCATGGGCGGCAGGTTGATCTCGTTCAGCCCGCAGCGTGGCCCGCTGGAGAGCAGGCGCAGGTCATTGCAGATCTTGGATAATTTGACGGCCACGCGCTTGAGCACGCCGGAGAGCTGAACATAGGCCCCGGTATCCTGGGTGGCCTCGACCAGATCCGGCGAGGAAACCAGTTGCAAAGTCGTGTGCTTGACCAGCATCTCGGTGACTGTGCGGGCGTAGTCCGGGTGCGAATTCAGCCCGGTGCCGATGGCCGTGGCCCCCATGTTGATTTCGTGGACCAGAGCCTGGGCCTCGTCCAGGCGCTGCATATCCTCGCCGATCATGACCGACCACGCCGAGAACTCCTGGCCCAGTGTCATGGGCACGGCGTCCTGAAGCTGGGTGCGGCCCATCTTGAGCACGTCGGCAAACTCCTCGCCCTTCCGCCTGAAGGCCTTGCGCAGATAGTCCATGGCCTCGATCAACTCGCGAATGTCCAGGATGAACGCGATTCTCAGAGCCGACGGATAGACGTCGTTGGTGGACTGGGACATGTTCACGTGGTTCAGGGGATGGAGGTATTCATACTCCCCCTTGGCGTGGCCCAAAAGTTCCAGGGCGCGGTTGCAGACGACCTCGTTTGCGTTCATGTTGGCCGAGGTGCCCGCCCCGCCCTGGACCACGTCCACCACGAACTGGTCATGCAGTTTGCCGTCCAGGATCTCCTCGCAAGCCCGGCAGATGGCTCGGCTCTTGTCCTCGTCCAGCAGCCCAAGAGAGGCGTTGGCCTCGGCCGCGGCCATCTTGACGTAGGCCAGGGCGTTGATCAGCCGGGGATAGTGGGACATGGGGATGCCCGAAATATGGAAATTGTCCAGGGCGCGACGGGTCTGCACGCCGTAGTAGGCATCCGCCGGAACGGCCGTTTCGCCGAGGCTGTCGTGTTCCATCCGTATTTGCGTCATATTTTTTCTCCGTTAATGGAAGTGATGTGCGGACCAATACTCCACGTCCGGACCGATTTGCAACAGTCCGGTTTCCTGGGCCAATTCAACAATAAGGACCAAAACGAATATGGAGACCAACAGCCAGCCCAACCGCCGAGTCCGGGAGCTGGGGTTCCCTGGCGGACAAGGAGGACGCCGGGCAAAATACCAAACAGGGTGCCCACGCCGAAACCGCCGACCATATTCAAGGCCTTGAGAAAGATGTCCGGGTAGATCACGCCGATGCCCACCGGCGGCAGGAAGGCCAAAAGCCAGATAAGCACCCGATTGTGCCCGCGTTTGCCCGCCACGTCCTTGAGGAAGGCGAGCAGGGCCACGCCCGTGGCCGCGTAGGAGTGGTCATGGCCACCACCGCGAAACCGATGGAAGCGTCCACGAACCAGGATGAACGGATGAGTTCATTGAGCGGCACGGTGGCGGGCACTCCGGCCTTGAAGGCCGCGATGATGGAGACGCCGTCCGCCGACTCCATGGGCAGGGTGACCATGACGGCCACGGTCCACAGCAGGGTCATGAATGCCCCGAGGCCGGAACCGAACCAGATGGCTTGGGTGATGGCCCGGCGGTCATTGTTCAGGGTCCGGCACAGGGTCGGGATGACGTTGTGGAAATTGAAGGCCATGACCAGGATCGGCAGACCGGAGGTCAGGAAGGTCAGGTCCCCGGCGGCCAGGTCCACCCAGCGGAAATGCGGCACAACCATGATCAGCAACACCCCGAAGAGCAGCCACATGACAGTCAGGAGCAGGGCGTTGGATTCCCTGAGCAACCCGCTCCCGAAGGAGGCCAGCAGCGTGGCCGCGCCAAAATAGAGGAGCAGCCAGTCCCATTCCGGGATGGCATCGCCAAAGGAGTTGGCCGCCACCGAGGCGACCCCGGCCAGATAGGCCGTGAGCAGGCCGTAGAGAATGATCAGGTTGGCGGCCACGGACAGCCATTTGCCCAGGGGGCCGAGCACGGCCTCGAAAAAGGTGGGCAGGTCCGCGTCGGCGTTTTCCTTGAGGAACGGCTGGCGGGCGATGATCAATCCGGTGGAAGTCATGATCGCCCACATGGCCAAGGCGGCCAGCACGGCAGGCAAAAGCCCCGAGGGGCCGAGGTTGACGGGAAGGGCCAAGATGCCCGCCCCGACCATGTTGCCGGTGACGATCAATGCCGTGGTGATCTTTCTGGCGGAAGAGGGCGCGGTGCCGGTCATACATTGCTCCAGTTGCGCAAAATAAATGATGTTTGCGGCTTACTGTATACGAACCGGTCCAGATTTCAACCTACTTTCTCGGCCCGACGCCAAATCTCCTCTTGCCAGCCGAACCGCTTTCGGTTAACCGCTTCCCTGCGCAGATGCGCCTATTACCTATTATTGGAGAAACCATGAGCACTAAAGAATTCAACAACGGACTTCGCAATATCGCCATCATCGCCCACGTCGACCATGGCAAAACCACCCTTGTGGACGCCATGTTCAAACAGTCGGGCCTCTTCCGCGAGGGCCAGGACGTCAACGAACGCATCATGGACTCCATGGACCTGGAGCGGGAACGCGGCATCACCATCGCCGCCAAGAACTGTTCCGTCTGCTGGAAAGGCACCAAGATCAACATCATCGACACCCCCGGCCACGCCGACTTCGGTGGCGAAGTGGAACGTTCCCTGTCCATGGCCGACGGCGCCATCCTCCTGGTGGACGCCTCCGAAGGCCCCCTCCCCCAGACCCGCTTCGTACTCAAGAAGGCCCTGGAGCAGAAGCTTTCCCTGATGGTGGTCATCAACAAGGTCGATCGCCAGGACGCCCGCCCCGCCGAGGTCCTCAACGAAATCTACGACCTGTTCATCGACCTGGACGCTCACGAGGAACAGCTTGATTTTCCCCTGCTCTACGCCATCGGCCGCGACGGCATCGCCATGGAGTCCCCGGACGAACGCGGCGAAAACCTGCACATCCTCCTCGACATGATCGTGGAGCACGTGCCCGGCCCGGAACACGACCCGGACGAACCGTTCCAGATGCTCGTCTCCGACCTGTCCTATTCCGATTACCTGGGCAGGCTGGCCATCGGCAAGATCCACCACGGCTCGGCCAAGTCCAACGATCAGCTCCTGTGCCTTGCCGACGAAGGCCGGACCGTACCGCTCAAGGTGACCAAGCTCCAAACCTACGACGGCCTCCAGGTGGTCCCCACCGAAACCTGTGAACCCGGCGACATCATCGTCATCGCGGGCATCGAGGACGTCCACATCGGCGACACCATCTGCACTAAGGAAAGCCCCAAGGCCCTGCCGCGCATCACCGTGGACGAACCCACCGTGTCCATGCGCTTCGGCATCAACACCTCGCCCCTGGCGGGCCAGGAAGGCAAGCTGGTCCAGACCAACAAGATCCGCGAACGGCTGCACAAGGAGACCCTGCTCAACGTGGCCATCCAGGTGGAGGACACCGACGGCCGCGACGCCTACCTGGTTAAGGGACGCGGCGAGTTCCAGATGGCCATTCTGGTCGAGCAGATGCGCCGCGAGGGCTTCGAGCTTTCCGTGGGGCGTCCCGAGGTCATCTTCAAATACGAAGACGGCCAGAAGCTGGAGCCCATCGAGCACCTCTACGTGGATTGCGACGAATCCTTCATGGGCATCGTCACCGAGAAAATCCAGGTCCGCAAGGGGCGCATGACCAACATGGTCAACCACGGCACCGGCCGCGTGCGCCTCGAATTCTCGGTCCCAGCCCGCGCGCTCATCGGCTACCGCGACGAATTCCTGACCGACACCAAGGGCACGGGCATCATGAACTCCTACCTTGAAGGGTACGGCGAATACCGGGGCGAATTCACCTCCCGGTACACCGGTTCCCTGGTCTCGGACCGCTCGGGCAAGGCCGTGGCCTACGGCCTGTTCAACCTGGAGCCTCGCGGCCGCATCTTCGTGGTCCCCGGCGACCCGGTCTACGAGGGCATGATCATCGGCGAGCACAACCGGGAGAACGACATCAACGTCAACCCGGCCAAGGAAAAGAAGCTGACCAACATGCGCGCCTCGGGCAAGGACGAGGCCGTGATCCTCACCCCGGTCAAGCCCATGACCCTGGAATACGCCCTGAACTTCATCAAGGACGACGAGGAAGTCGAAGTTACCCCCCTGTCCATCCGCTTGCGGAAATCGGAGCTTTCGGCCCTGGTGCGGCATCGGGAGGATGGAAAGAAAAAGAAGGGCAAGGAAAACAGCTAGAAATAGCATGATATCAACAAGAAAGGCTGCGTTCGACGCAGCCTTTTTTTATGCTCGCCATGTGGGGCGAAAGCCCCCTCCTAAGATTCAGCAGCCTGCGAATGCCTCAATAAGGCATTTTAATAGTATGTTTTCACTGAATATATTGACACATTGTTCTTATCGAAGCATAATTGAAAGATATATGTAATACATCCTCTTTCAATCATTCAAGGAGAGTGAACATGTCTCAGCGCATCACCGCTTTCATCGCCGCCCTGGCCATGATTCTGCTTCTGGCGCCGGGCGCCCAGGCCGAACCGTCGGGCAAACTGATCATCTTTCACGCGGGCAGTTTGTCCGTACCCTTCGCCGCCATCGAAAAGAATTTTGAAGCCAAGTACCCCAAGGTGGACGTCCTGCGCGAAGCCGGCGGCTCCACCAAGATGGCCCGGCTGATCTCCGAGGTGGGCAAGCCCGCCGACATCATGGCCTCGGCCGACTACGTGGTCATCGACAAGAGCCTGATCCCCAAATTCGCTTCATGGAACGTCCGCTTCGCCTCCAACCAGATGGTCCTGTGCTACACGGACAAGTCCAAGTTCGCCAGCGAGATCAACGGCGACAACTGGGCGGACATCCTGCTGCGCAAGGGTGTGGTCTGGGGCCATTCCGATCCCAACCTCGATCCTGCCGGCTATCGTTCCCTGATGGTCCTGCAACTGGCCGAGAAGTTCTACAAGCGGTCCGGCCTGTATGACCAACTCCTGGCCAACCGGCCCGAGAAGAACATCCGGCCCAAGTCCGTGGAGCTTGTCTCCCTGCTCGAATCCGGGCACATGGATTACGCCTGGGAATACCTGTCCGTGGCCGTGCAGCACAACCTCAAGTACATCACCCTGGACAAGCACATGAACCTCGGCGATTTCGCCATGAATGACTTCTACAAGGCCGCCAAGGTCAAGGTCACCGGCAAGAAGCCCGGCACCTTCATCGACCGCGTGGGCGCTTCCATCACCTATGGCATCACCAAGATCGACAAGTGCCCCAACCCCGAAGCGGCCGACGCTTTCCTGGCCTACCTGTTCGATCCCGAGGGCGGGCTGAAGATCCTCAAGGACATGGGCCAGCCGCCGTTCGTCCCGGTGCAGGTCACCTCCGATGGCATGTCCAAGCTGCCCGAAGTCCTCAAGCCTCTGGCCACCGTTTCCGAATAATCCATGTCTGAAATGACCCTCCGGGGAGGGAACGGCTTCATGCGATCCCTCCCCGGTCGCATATTCCACGTCTGGATGATCGTTTCGGCGGCATTGGTGCTGCTGTTCATCGGCGTCCCCATGCTGGCCACCATGGCCAGCCCCACCTGGGAAGTCTTCACCGAGACCCTGGCCGACCGTGACGTGCTCCACTCGGTTTGGTTGTCCATGTCCGCCTCGGGCGTGGCCGCGGGCATCGCCTTCGTCTTCGGCACCCCGCTCGCGTTCCTGCTGGCGCGCAACGAGTTCCCCGGCAAGAAAGTGGTCGAGAGCCTGGTGGATCTGCCTATCATGATTCCTCACCCGGTGGTGGGCATCGCCCTGCTCGGCTTGACCAGCCCGAACACCGCTTTCGGGCAATTCCTCAAGTCCATGGGCGTCGAGATCATGGGCACGACCACGGGCATCGTCGCCGTACTCGTGTTCGTGGGCGTTCCTTTCTACGTGAATGCGGCCAAGTCGGGCATGGAGTCCATCCCCCGGCGGCTGGAAAACGTCTCGCGCTCTCTGGGAGCCGGGGCCGCAGCCACATTTTTTCGGGTCACCCTGCCCCTGTGCTGGCGCTATATGCTGGTCGGCATGATCATGTGCATGGCCCGCGCTCTGTCCGAATTCGGGGCCATCATTATCGTGGCCTACCACCCCATGGTCGCCCCGGTGCTCATGTACGAGCGGTTCACGGCATACGGCCTGCAATATTCCCAGCCCGTGGCCGTCATCCTGATCCTGGTCAGCATGATCTTTTTCCTGCTGTTGCGGTCCTTGTCGCTGCCCAAGAGGAAAAACGCATGATCCGCCTGACCGATCTGACCATCCGGTTTCCCGGCTTCACCCTGGACCATGTCTCCCTGCACGTCCGGCCCGGCGAATTCTTCGCCCTCATGGGCTCCACCGGTTCGGGCAAGACCCTGGTCCTCGAATCCGTGGCCGGACTGACCCGGCTGGACGAGGGCTCGGTGGTCATCGGCGGCCGCGACGTGACCCGCCTGCCCCCGGAGAAACGTAACGTCAGCCTGGTCTACCAGGACCACGCGCTGTTCCCGCACCTGAATGTGCTGCAAAACGTCATGTACGGCCAGCGCTACCACGGCATAGACAAGGAGAGCGACCGACGCCAGGCACGCGATCTGCTCGACACCCTGGGGCTCCTCAAGCTGGAAAAACGACGGCCCGAGCACCTGTCCGGCGGCGAGAAGCAGCGCACGGCCCTGGCCCGCGCCCTGGCCTGCGGCCCGGATGTAATTCTCCTGGACGAACCCCTCTCCTCCCTGGATCCGCAATTCCGGGGCGAACTCAGGCGAACCCTCAAGCACGTGCATGAAACCACGGGCACGACCTTCCTCATGGTCACTCACGACTTCGCGGACGCCATGATCCTGGCCGAGCGCGGGGCGGTCATCAAGGACGGACGGCTGCACCAGCAGGACACGGTGGCCAACATCTTCCGCCGCCCGGCCACGCCGTTCACCGCATCCTTCGTGGGCATGACCAACGTATTTCCGGCCCGCTACGCCAAGGGGAGCTGCACTTTTGCGGGGCACACCTTCGAAGGGCTGCCCGGGCTGCCCGACCGGGCGACAGGATTCGCGGCCCTTCGGCCCGAAGACGTATTCGTGGGCAGTCCCGAGGACTTCCCCGAAGACTGGCACATCATGCGGGGAACCGTGGAACGGGTGGAGCGCGAGGGATTCACCTGGACCGCCGTGGTCCGCTGCGGCGACCAGACCCTGACCGCCCTGGTGGACCGGCACATGGTCCTCAACCGGGGACTGGACAGCGGCTCGGCCGTAACTCTCGGCTTTGCCTGGGAACACCTCCATCACATGCCGGAGCACGACTGACCATGCTGCCCCGGACTCCCAAAAAGGTCCCGCAAAGCCGAAGACCATCCGGGCCGCTGGCGGACAAACAATCCACCAGCGGCCCGGATGGTCTTACTGAAACGGCCCCCCAATTGCGCGTCGGCTAGCCCCGGCTCTGAACCGTGATGTAAAGCGTCAGCCCGCCCATGGTCAATGCGATGCCCAGCCAGCCCAGCAGACCGGGCAGGACATGCCCCAGCAGAATGGCTTCGCCCATCAGGGAAAAGACCACCTCCATGGACTGGGTGCAGTCGGCGGCGGCCAGCTCGGCCGTGGACCCGGCGGTATGCCGGGCCACCAGGAACAGGCTGGTGGCCACCACGCCCGAACAGGCCGCGACCACGGCCGTCTGGACGAGCTGCCCCGTGGACGGAGGCGGCGGCGAGGTGAACGCGATGAGCGCGAACCACAACGGCAGCGACCCCATGGTCAGCAGCAGGACCCGACAGAAAGGATCGTCCATGGCCGGATGATCAATGTGCGGCACATACGGCTTCTCGCCCCGCCGCGCTTCCCAGACCAACTGATTGCCGAAGGGGTAGGCGAAGGCCGCCACCAGCACGGGTAGTGCGCCGAGCAGGACCTCACGCACTCCGGATTGGGTGGCCTGCTCCAGATTGATGAGCACCACGCCGATGAAGATGAGCACGGTCAGGGCCAGGGCCTTGAGGGGCACCCGACGTCCGAATCCGAGCAGGACCAGAGGCGCGGCCAGAATGGTCGTCTGCCAGGTGGCCGCCACCACCCAGCCCGGGGCAAAGACCGAGCTGAAGGTGAGCAGGGCGTAAAACACCCCGAAACCGATGCTCCCGGCCACGACCCAGAAAACCCAGTGCCGGGCGAAGAGCCGCACGGAATCCGCGGCCAACCGCCATTTTCCCGTGGCCGCCAGCCACCCAAAAAGCATAATCAGCATCCAGAAATACCGCAGGGACGCGGACCAGACCCAATGTCCGCCCTCCAGGCTCATGGCCCGGTTGAGCACGAATGTGGACGAGAAGAACAGCGCGGCGAGCACGCCCAGCAGGATGATGCGAAACATGAGTGGATACGTTTACAGGAAAAACAGGTAGATGACCGCGCTGGCCATGATCACGCCGAACAGGATCAACTCGGGCACCACGTAGAGATCGCCGGAATCGAAGCCCAGTTCCTTTTCAAGCCGGTAGTACCGCCAGCCGGCGAAGAGGACCAACACCGGGCCGCCCACAAAGGCGAACTTGCCCAGCAGGCCCAGTTCCGTGAGCACCCGGGCGGGCACATCTATCTTCTGATAAGCCACGAAGGAGTCCACTTTCTCCAACAGAAAACCGAAGGTCATGAAGGCCAGGGCGGTCCGGCACCAGGCCAGGAAGGTGCGCCGGTTGGCCAACCGCGTGCGGTTCACGGCCAAGTCGTTGCGTTCGCGGGCCAAGGCATTGCGCTCCCGCGCCAGTTCGGTCCGTATGTCGTCGCCGCTTTTTTCGGTCATCTGCTCCCTCCGCGGCGGAAGGTACCAGATTCCACCGCAAATGTCCCGGCCCCGAAGTTGACTTTGCCGCCCCAACCGGTAGAATCATCAGACTTGTAGAACATATACCCTGGCCGGAACCGATCATGAAACATCCCTTCGTCAAGCAATCCACCCGCGACTATTACCGGGCATGCCGCGAAAAGGGCATGTCCCTGTTCGACTTCATCCACGGTTATATCTACGCCCGTTGGTGCTACCACTACATCAGCCTGGCCGGAGACAAGACCCCCTGGTGGCGTTGGCTGTGGATTCCGCTGGTCGTCATCATCGATCGAGTCCACCCGTTCAGAGAGACCGACGCCCACCGCTCCGGCGACCCCAACCAGACCAAGGCCACCTGGAGCGACGCCTATCACGGCAAACCTCTGCCCCTGAACGAAGCTTCCAAGCTCATCCGCCTGGACCGCCCCGTGAACACCGCGCTCCCGGAAACCGTTCTGCCCTACACCCGGGCCCGCGACATCATCCTGAATCATCCGGAAAAGATCATCCTCCTGGACTGCCCCTGCCGCGCGGGCATGAAAAACCCGTGCACCCCCACCGACGTCTGCCTGATCATCGGCGACCCCTTCGCCTCTTTCATCCTCGAACACCACCCGGAAAAGAGCCGATCCATCACCGCCGACGAGGCCCTGGCCGTGGTCCGGGCGGAACAGGCGCGCGGCCACGTGACCCACGCCTTCTTCAAGGATGTGGCGGGCGGCAAGCTCTTCGCCATCTGCAACTGCTGCGCCTGCTGCTGCGGAGCCATGAAGGCCCACGCCATGGGCATCCCCATGCTCTGCTCCTCCGGCTACCTCGCCCAGGTGGACCAGGAACTGTGCACCAAATGCGGCACCTGCGCACAGAAGTGCCAGTTCAAGGCCATCGGCTTTGACAAAAACGGGGCCGTCATCCGAGAAGACCGTTGCATGGGCTGCGGCGTCTGCACCCTGTCCTGCCCCAAGGACGCCCTCTCCCTGCGGCTGGCCCCCGAAAAGGGGGAGCCCATACGGGTGGACGACCTGCATTAGTTCGCCGGGCGGCCTCCGGGAGCCTTAACGGCCAAAACCGAGGCCGCTGCCCCCCTGGCCGCAGCCCGACCGTATGGCCTCATCCAGCTATGGCTTTTCCCTGCGCCTTGCAGAAGCGGACAACGGAGAATTCGAATAATCTCAATTTGTCCTTGACGACCTTACGGTTTAGTCGCTAAATCGAATTTATGAAAAGCGAAACGACACATGACCTGATCGCTCAACTTGTCAAAATAACGACCAAATTGAACGGACTCGAAAAGGTGCCGGTTGATTTCGGGACCCAGGAATTATTACATCCCTCTGAAATTCATACTATTGAGGCTGTCGGCAACCAATTCAATACCGTTACCGCCATCAGCAACTACTTTGGCATAACCAAGGGGGCCGTCTCTCAGGTCATCACAAAATTACATAAAAAAAACTATATCCGAAAAGAACGCAACGAAGCCTATCCCAAGGAAGTCATTCTATCCCTTACCGATAAAGGTAAAAAAGCATATGAGACACATAAAAAATTGCACGAGATAATGGATTCCGGGATGACGGAGTTCCTCGACAGCTACCCTGAGGAATGGATCCAAACCTTCCAGACGATGCTGGTTCAATTTGAAAAACAGATCGATAAATACATGCACCTGGGCGATTTGATTAAATTTTTATGACGGGAATTTTATTTAACCTCTCAGTATAGCCACTAAACCGAATCTTGTACAAAATCCTCAGCGTATTGCCGGAAAAGACGGATATCTTTTTTGCATAAAGAATAATTGAACGGTCTGGAGTTTACACCCGCCGGAAATAAAACAGTAACACAACAAAATAACTTATTGGAATTGCCATGAAAGTATTAGGAATTTGTGCGAGCAACCGCAAAAAGGGAAACAGCTCCATCGTACTAAATGAATTATTGCGTCCAATAAGAGACGCCGGTTTTGAAATTGAACTGTTGCATCTTGGGGAATTGAAAATTCTCCCTTGCCGTGGATGCTTCGGTTGCAGCGGGACCTATCATTGTATTCTAAATGATGATCTTGAGTTGGTTAAAGAAAAGATCGATGCAGCCGATGCCATTGCCTTGGCATCGCCATGCTATTACCTGTCTACTCCTTCTCCAATAAAAGCCATTATGGACCGATTGGCCTCTTGGGCCATAAACAAAACAGCCTCCGGCGCTCATAAAAAATATGGCGTTGCGGTATCCGTTGCTGGCGGAGCACCCATCGAATTTTCCCTGCAACGGACTTATACCAGTCTGTTCCTCGGATTATTCAATTGTGAGATCACAGGACAATTGACCATTGGCCACACATTTACCAAAGGGGAAATCCTGCTGGCTCCGCGCAAGTTGCAAGCGGTGGCTCAGCTCGGCGAAAACCTGCTCCACTCGCTGGAGGCCGGCCGTTGTATCAAATCGCCACAAACGGCTTGTGAAGACAAGATTACCTGCCCGAGCTGCTTGGCGGACGTCTTTCAAATCCATGAGGACGGCCGCATGGTCTGCCCCGTCTGCGGCGAGGAGTTGAAACGCACGGAGAAGGAGACTGAACAGGTCTTCAACCGATTCACCATGGCGGGCGCGCTTGAGCATAGAGCGCACATCATCGACAATGTCATCGGTGGAATGTTGGCGAGCGATGAAATCAACCGACGGTTGAAAGCCTATTGGGAGACTGACGTCTTACCCCAAAACGACTACCCCATTGACCGCGATTTGACCGGGGTGACGGATTTGGCGGACTGGGACAATGCCGCAGAGGAGACTTTGAAAGCGGCCATTCCTGACGAACTGAGGGGGGTGATCAGGAAGGTCATGTCCAAAAGACTGCTCCAAGATGGGGAAAGGCACATGACCAAAGAACTTGCGCGGCGCTACCTGCCAAAATTTTAGGCCGATCATTCTTCAATGTTACTCTCCAAAAACAACATTTGTCCAAGCCCTGCGGGCTGAAAGGATACGTATCATGAAAAACCAGATTACTTTCAAAACGGGAACATACGAACTGCATTCCAATCCGAATTTCAATTACCAATTGAACAGGACCCACTCCTGGAGCAATGGGGACTTAAAGGACCTTGAGGGCGTTGCCGCCAAGATCCAGGATGCCGCAACCTGGGAGAAGGAACTATTGCAAATCGCGGAAAAGGCCTTGAAGGAAAACCGAATCGAACAGGCTATCGCCTATTACCGCATGGCGGAATTCTTCATGTATGACGGGCACCCTTCCAAAATGGAAACATACGATAAAGCCGTCAGCCTCTTTTATGCATATCATTCGAAATTATTTAACTCAGGAGAGATCAAAACAGGGGCAGTGCCTTTTGGCGGAAAGCAGCTCCCCGTCTTGTACGCACTCCCTGACGATGGCAACATCAAGGATACCATTCTGCTCCACGGCGGCTACGATTCGTACAAGGAGGAATTCGTCCCGATGATGCGTTATCTCCGGGAACAGGGGATCGCCGTGTATCTTTTCGAAGGCCCCGGCCAAGGCGGAGCCTTGCGCAAGGAAGGCTTGACCTTCATCCCTGAGTGGGAACAGCCCGTGAAGGCGGTGCTCGATTTTTATGACTTGGAGGATGTAACCATCATCGGGTTATCCCTTGGCGCCATGCTGGCCCCCAGGGCCGCCGCGTTTGAAAAAAGAATTAAACGTGTTGTCGCATGGAGCTTGTTGCCCAACCTGTTCGACCTGCTGCTTTACGATATGCCTGCTCGTTTCCAGCAGGTTATCCGCTTGTCGATGGCACTTGAGGATGAGGAGGTAATCAACCTCTTGCTAAAGCGGCTAATGAAAAAGGATCCCATGATCGAGTGGGCAATCAACCATGGAATACATAACATGGGTGTGAGCACCCCCTATGAATATCTTGAAAAAATAAATAAATTCCAATTTATGGATGTTGCGCCCCAGATAAATCAAGACTTCCTGCTTTTGGGGGCTGAAAAAGACCACTTTATCCCGGTTGAATTTTACAAGCCCATCGTAGATGGGTTGAACAATGTAAAATCACTGACATTCAGGCTGTTCACCGAAAAAGAACACGCCGAGAATCATTGTAATGCCGGAAATACAAAATTGGTCCTGGACACGATTATTGCTTGGCTAACGGTGCTTAAAGGCTAATCAGCCGGGCCCCGATGCCGCCGACGCAGAGGCTCTCCCCCGCATAGGAAAAGCGCAAACAAAAAAGGGGTACGGTTTTCACCGTACCCCTTATCTTTTCCGGTCGGGATAAAAAAATTCTCATATCCGATCTCCGTACCCCGAGCGAGGCGGGTCAGGCCATATCTTTGGCCACATTGCCCGACGGCTCAGGCCAGGGAAATGGTCAGGGGAATGACGTGGAGTTCCCGGGAGATTTCCCGGGTATTGCCGAGCTTCCAGTCGGCGGACGGGGCTCCGGCGGCCCGGGCCACGGCGTCGGCGATGCCGTTCATGTTGATGATCGGATGCCGGGAAAAGACCTGGGGCAGGCCGTAGGTCAGATTGCAGGCCAGACACTTGCCGGGCCGCTGAATGAGCTTGAGTTCGAAGTCCAGGTCCTGCCCGTGGCTTCCGGCAAAGGCCAAGGCGATGTCGTAGCTGCCTTCCTCGGCGTCGCCGAACAGGGCCTCGAAAAAGGCCTCGGTGCGTTCGGGCGGAAAGATGGTCTGCAAGGTCTTCTCGGTAAAGATCTGGCCGTATGGGCTCATGAACGGTCTCCCCCCAAAGCGGATGATTGATGAAACGCCCCCACAGGCGAAGCCACGTGTGTACATAAAAACCCCGCACCGGGCAAGATTGTCCGGGGCGGGGGATAAGACAAGGTTAGACGTACAGGAAGAAAAGGCCCACGCCCGAGGCCAGGAAGACGAGGCACGGAGCCACGACCTTGCGCCAGGTGCGGCCCAGGTCGCACTGGAAATATTCGCAGGTCAGGATGAAGCAGATGTGGATGGGCGAGATCATCACGCCGGTGAAGCCGCAGAAGGTGGCCAGGACAATGTAGGGTATGGTCTGATCCTGCATGCCCAGGGACGAAAGCACGCCCAGCAGCAAGGGGAAAGTTGCCCCCACGAAAGCCACATTGATGCCTGCGACCATGCCTACCAGAAACGGCAGGAAGGCGGCCGAGGCGAACAGGGCCGCATCGCCGCCCGCCACCTTGGCCATTTCCGTGACCACGCCCGCGCCCTGCAGGATGTCCTTGAAGATGAAGATGGACATGATCACGAAGATCATGGACCACAAGGACCTCTTGGTCAGCACCTGCCGCAGGAAGTTCAGGCCGAGCTGGGTGTTCTGGACCATGACGCAGACCACGGCGGCGGCCAGGGCCGCTACCACCCCGAATTCAAAGGGGATGGACGAAGCGAAGGCGGCGATGGAGGTTTCAAGGCCGATGGCTCCGACGATGGCGATAAGCAGGGGCATGCCCTCGCGCAGGGCTGCGGATTTGCTGCGGGTGGACAGCGGCATGGGCACGGCCAAATCCTTGGCTCCAAGCACGCCGGGCCGCAAAAAGAAGAACCAGCCCGACAGGAGCATGATCGGGGTACCGGGCCAAGTGTAGGAGATAAGATCGATGATCTGGAGGTTGGCCAGGGCCAGCGTCAGGATGATCCCGGGATACAGTGGCCAGACCAGCTCCCAGATGTGGCGGAACCAGTAGTTAAGCACGGCCCGGTCCGAATTGGTGATGCGCATGTCCTCGGACACGGTCTTGATCATGGGGGCGGAAAAAACCGCGCCGCCGGGCATGGGCAGCAGTCCGATGAGGGCCGGAAAAAAGATCAGCCGGAGCCTCGGGCTGGTCAGAAAGCCGGACAACGCCTCCATCAGCCGCTTGGATTGGCCGGACCGCTCCATGGCGTCGCTCAGGATCAGAATCAGGCCGACGATGGCCGCCAGGAAAAGGAACTTTTCCTGGATCAGGGCCAGGGCCCCTGTCTTGACGACGGGCACCACGCCCATGCCGAAGAGCAGTCCCATGACCACGCCGCCGATGAGAATGGACAGCCCCAGGCCGATGCGCAACCGCATGCCCACGAGCATGAGCAGAAAAGAAAAGAGGACCTTGATAAATGGAGCAAGGGTAACGAACAGCGAATCCATGGGGGAAATCCTTCTGGGTGTATGAGGCCAACTGACATGGGGTACCGAAATAGTTTCCGTCCTTCGGGGCAAAAAGGCAAGCAAAAGCGACGGCCCGTCCGGCTCGGGGCGCCCGTCCGAACAATTCGACCCCTTGCCCGGATCGACGCATTGCGCTACACAATAGGTCGCACGCATGGCCGATCACTCAGTGGAGACATGGATCAATGAGCATGAACAGAAAACAGATACGGGCCCACATCTTTGCCACCATCATCAACAAGGTCGAAGAGCAGGACGAAACCCGCCGTCTGGAGGCCCTGAACGAGTTCATGGCCGTGACCGGCACCGCGGGCAACGCCTCGGAACAAATCGCCAACCTGATCCCCCCGATCATGCATGAGCTGTACGAAAAATGGATCACCATGTTCATCGACCGGCTCCTGGAGACCGTGGACACCAAGAACATCGAACTGTTGTGCGACGGGTCCGACGACAACAACGCGGCCCTGGTCCTGGCCTACGTCATGTTCCTGGAATCCGCCCGCATGGAAAAGCAGATCGACGAGGATTTGCGCGAACACGGCATGCGCGCCACGGGCACGGACGATCTGGGAGATGTGGCCGCCAGCTACATCCGCGCCCAGATGGCCCGGATTGCCCAACAAGCGGGCGACGACGAGATCAAGGGCAACTGCTGACCGCCCTTTCCGGACGCGAAAACGCCCCGTCATCGTGTGGTGACGGGGCGTTTTCGCGTCCGGCGCGCTTCACGCGGGGTCAGCCCACAGCGCCGCCGGACTCGGCAATGGCCTTTTCCACGGCCAGGGCGACGTCCTCGTCCGGATCGGGCTGGCCGGTCTCGATAAGGCCGAGCTGAAGATTGAGTTCGCGCATGACCTTCACGGCGGACGGATTGAAGTAGCGGGACCACACGGCCGGGGCCTTGTCGGACCGCCCCAGCCGAACCAGAGTCAGCCCCAGATAGAGAAAGGCGTCCTGGTAGGTCTGGTCTATGCGCAAGGCGCGTTCGAACTCCAGCTTGGCTTGGCGGAACATGCCGCGCTTGTAGGAACAGACCCCGAGACGGTAGCGCACGTCCGCGTCGTTCTTGTCCTGTTCCAGGCACTCCTTGTACTTCAGGCGCGCCTCTTCCCATTGTTCATCCACGTACAGCGCGTTGGCCGCCTTGACCACTTCGATGCCCCCGGCGGTGGAAGCCACGGGCTGGTCGTCCTCCTTTCGGATGCGGCGCACGGCCCCGAATAAAAAATTGCGGCGGGATTTGTCGATCTTCTTTTCGGCCATGTTTCCTCCGGATCGGAGAATACCTGTTTCAGCCGCATCGTCAAGACGGCAACCGGTTGCCTTTTCAGGCTGTTCATGGAAGATTCCAGCCATGGGTGAATGTTTCGGCTGGACCGGCGTGGTCCTCCATATAGACTTGACCACGGGCACGGCCTCGACCGAACACCCGGATGACGGCGTATACGAACGGTTTCCAGGCGGCCGGGGCCTGGCCGGGCACTACTTGCGCCCCTTCGCCCGCCACGACCACACCGACCCCGAACTGCCCCTGCTCCTGTTCGCCGGTCCCTTGACCGGCACCGAATCGCCCACTTCCGGGCGCGGTTCGATCCTGTCCCGCTCGCCCCTGACCGGCACCGTATGCGACGGATCCATCGGCGGCGGCCTGCCCACGCGGCTGAAGAGGGCCGGATACGATGGACTGGTCATCACAGGACGCGCCGCAACGCCGTGCGGCATAGAGATCGACGACGACGCGGTACGCGTGGTCGAAACCCCGCTCTGGGGCCGGGACACGGACACGGTCCTGCACGAATTGGAACGGCGGCTGCCCGAGGACACCTCGTTGGCCTGCATCGGTCCGGCGGCCGAGAACGGTTCCCCGCTCGGTTCGGTGGCCGTGGACCACCGTCACGGCGGGGTGCGCGGCGGCCTGGGCTTGGTCTGGGCGGCCAAGAATCTCAAGTATCTGACCGTGCGCGGCTCCGGCGAAGTCCGGGTGCACGATCCCGAAGCCCTCGACGAGGCGCGCGAAGCCATCCTGCGTCTGACCATGGCCTCGCCCGTGCTCATGGGCCGCCACGGATTTTCCCATTGGGGCACGAACGCCTTGCTCGACCTGATCAATTCCCGACGGATGCTGCCTACGGACAACTTTCAAAAAACTTGGTTCGAACACGGTGACCAAGTGGACGCCGCCGCCCTGGGCAAACAGTACGAGCCGCGCGACCACGGCTGCCTCGGCTGCCACATCCGTTGCCGCAAGATAGCCCGGGACGGACGCAGCCTGCCGGGCTTCGAGGCCATGGCCCACTTTACCGCGCTCATCGGCAACGCCGACCCGGAGATGGCCATGGAAGGTGTGGACCTGTGCGGACGGCTCGGCCTGGACCCCATCTCGGCGGGGGCCACCCTGGCCTGCCTGCGCGAAATCACCGGCAAAGACTACACGGACAAGACGCTCCGTTCGACCCTGCGGGCCATGGCTGAGGAAGGGGACCTGTCCCGGGGCGCACTCGCCCTGGCCCGGACTCAAGGCCGCCCGGAAACGGCCATGACCGTCAAGGGGCTGGAACTGCCCGCCTTTGATCCGCGCGGCGGCTACGGCCTGGCCCTGGCCTATGCCGTGTCCACCCGGGGCGGCTGCCATCAGCGCGCCTACCCCATCAGCCATGAGGTCCTGCGCAAGCCCGTGGCCACGGACCGCTTCTCTTTCAGCGGCAAGGCGCGGATCATCAAATTGGCCGAGGACGCCATCGCCGCCTGCGACGCCATGAACGCCTGCCGCCTGATATTTTTGGCCGCCGGGCTCGAAGAGTATGCCAGGGTCATGACGGCGGTCACAGGCCGGGATTGGACGGTCCAGTCACTGCTCGAAGTCGGCGAGCGCACCACGGTCAACGAGCGGAGCATGAACGCGGAAAACGGCTTCGGCGTGACGGACGACGACCTCCCGGAACGATTCTTCACCGAACCCGGCACCTCCGGTGGCGGCGTGACCGTCCCGCCCATCGACCGCCAGGAATTCCTGCAGGCCCGGCGCAACTACTACATTGTGCGCGGCCTGGACGAGAACGGCGCCCCCACCGCGGAAACCCTGCAACGGCTAGGGCTGGACCGATGAAAGAACTGTGCGAAAAATACGCGGTCAAGCTGGCGGCCCAGGGACTGGCCCCGGAATCCGGGCCGGACGCGCCGCTGGTCGGCGGGCTGGACGCGGAGCTGGACTGGAACCGCGAGGACCCGCGCACGGCCGAACTGGCCGGGCTGTTCGACCGGCTGTCCATCAACTCCCTGGTCTTCGTCCGCCCGGCCGAGCCATACCGGACCATTCTGGAGTTTCTCGCCGCACGCCATCCCGAGGCCATCCGCCCCGAGGACACCGAGACCCGGACCTTCCTGCACGATATCCCGGTCTGCTCCGATTTCACGGCCGAAGCCATGGCCGCGCAGCTCAAGCGGCGCAAGGTCGTCGTAGTGCCCGGCCAGGGCGTGGTCGCCTGCGGCACGGTCAGCCCGGAGCAGGGATTCGTGTCCGTCTCCTCGGCCGTCTTCTCCACCTTCGTGCTCTTCTTTTCCGACTACCTGGCCCGTGCCCGACGCGTCGAACTGGACACGGAGTACGCCGACGCCTTCTCCCGCGTGGTCCGGCTCCTGCCCGAGCCGCGCACGGTCCCGCCCAAGCTCGCGACCGGTCCCTTCCACGACGAAGAATCCGTGCTCGAAGCCATGGCCGAGACGGGCCGCGAGGTGGTGGAAAACGGCCTGGTGGACTCCTTTTTCGGCAATATCTCCTACAGATTGAACGAGACCGTCTACATTTCCCAGACCGGCAGTTCCCTGGACGAACTCGCCGGGTGCATCGACCCGTGCCCCCTGGACGGTTCGACCACCAACGGCCTGACCGCGTCCAGCGAGTTGACCGCCCATGAGGACGTCTACCACCGCACGGACTTCGACTGCATCCTGCACGGGCATCCCCGATTCACGGTGATCATGTCCATGGACTGCGACCGGGATGACTGCCCCAACCGGGGACGCTGCCACATCACCTGCACCGAATGCCGAACCGTGGACGGCGTGCCCATCGTACCGGGCGAGGTCGGCACCGGCCCCACCGGATTGTGCCATACCCTGCCGCCCGCCATGGCCGGAAACGGCGCGGCCATCGTCCACGGCCACGGTCTGTTCACCGCGGGCAAGGACGACTTCAACACGCCCTTCGCCCGACTCCTGGAAATCGAAAACCGCTGCCGGGAGCTCTATTTTCAAAGGCTGTCCGGCTATGCCTGATGCCGCCGCCCGCTTCCGGCCCGGCCCGGTCCTGGCCTTTGTCCTGATCACCTTCGCAGCCACCTGGGGCGTGGAAGGCGCGCTTATCGCCCACGGCCTGCGCTTCGACGACCTGGTCAGCCGGTCCGCGCCCGCCCTGTGGCTCTTGGGCGTCATGTGGATTCCCGGCTTGGCCGCCCTCGCCGTCACGCTGTTCCTGGAGCGGACCGGGCCGCGCGGCCTGGTCCAGGCCCTGTCCCTGCGCCTGGGGTCCGTGGGCCCTTACTTTCTCGCCCTGGGCCTCATTCCTCTGGCCTATGCGGCCATGTACGGCCTGACCTGGGCGGCCGGACTGTCCGGCTTCGACCCGGACATGGCCGCCCTATCTGCCCTGTCCGGCTCACCCATAGGGCGCGATGCGGCGCTCAAGGTCATGCTCCCCCTGTCCATCGTCATCGGACCGCTGATCAATTTCGCCTTCGGCCTAGGCGAGGAACTGGGCTGGCGCGGATTCCTCCTGCCCCGGCTCATGCCTCTGGGCAAGCCCGCGGCCTACCTCGTCCTCGGCCTGCTCTGGGGACTGTGGCACGCCCCCCTCATCCTGGCGGGCCTCAACTATCCCGGCGAACCACTGTCCGGCATCCTCATGATGTGCCTCGTCTGCCTCGCCTTCGGCGCGTTCCTCAATGAAATGACCCTGCACTACAACTCCTCCATCCTGGCCGGATTCCTCCATGGAGCGGCCAACGCCCAGGGCTATGGCATCTGGATGTGGATGTTCCCCGACGCCCACCCCCTGCTCGGCGGGGCCATGGGCCTCATCGGCGTCCTCGTCTGGACCGCCCTGACCTGCCTGACCGTCACCGTCATACGCGCATTGCGGTAAAGGAAGCCTCCGACCGGGGCGTTGCCGGCCCGCTCCCGGGAGCCAGCCGCGACCTCGTCGGCACCCAACACGAAAAAAGCCCCCGGTCGGGGGCTTTTTTCGTGTTGGGTGCCGAGGTTGCCGAAATACGGGCCTCTACCAAAGGACGTTCATGTTGTTAACGGGTTGCCTTGAAACGCTGTCCGATTCGATGAATCTTGCAGTTTGTCTGGCGTTGCCTGGAAACACTTCCTTTGACTTGAGTCAATCATATGCCTGAAAAGGCGACAATGGCAATGCCCTCGATCAATTTTTCTACACTTTTTCGAAATATTCTTTTTCCGCGCCGCACTGGGGACAAACCCAATCGTCGGGCAAGTCCTCGAATTTGGTCCCGATGGGGATGTTGTTCTCGGGGTCGCCTTCCGCAGGATCATACACGTAGCCGCATGGACATTCCCACTTATCCATTTTGAATACCTCCATCTTTTTACAGGTTTGGTACTATGATAACAGAACGGGCCGGAGTGACAACTCTTTTATGGGAACCATAATCGGTCAGAGCAAGGCGGCCTGATCATCGTCCCGACGCATCTTGAGATGCTGATACGCCTTGGCCGTGGCCACCCGACCGCGTGGGGTGCGTTTCAAAAAACCGCACTGGATGAGGTACGGCTCGTAGATGTCCTCAATGGTTCGGACCTCCTCCGCGCAGGCGGCGGCGATGGTTTTGAGTCCCACTGGGCCGCCGTTAAAATGCTCAACCATGAGGGTCAGAATCTTGCGGTCCATGTTGTCCAGACCGAACTGGTCCACGTCGAGACGTTCCAGAGAGGACTCGGCCAGTTCTCGGGTGACCACGCCGGAGCCGTGGACCAGGGCATAGTCGCGTACGCGCCGGAGCAGCCGGTTGGCGATGCGCGGGGTGCCGCGCGCCCTGCGGCCGATGACCAGGGCCCCTTCGGGCTCGACCTCAACGCCAAGAATGGTCGCGCTGCGTTCCACGATGCGGCCCAGTTCCTCGGGGGAATAGAATTCGATGCGAAATATGCAGCCGAACCGATCGCGCAAAGGCGAGGTCAGCAGCCCGAGCCTCGTGGTCGCCCCCACCAACGTGAAGGGTTCGAGGTCGAGTTTAACCGTGCGCGCACCGGGCCCGGAGCCGATGACCAGATCAATCTGGAAATCCTCCATAGCCGGGTACAGAACCTCCTCCACCGTGGGCGGCATGCGGTGGATCTCGTCGATGAACAAGATGTCGCCGCGCTCCAGGTTGGTCAAGATGGCGGCCAGGTCGCCGGACCGCTCGATGACCGGACCGGACGTGGAAACCATGTTCACGCCCAGCTCCGAGGCCATGATCCGGGCCAAGGTGGTCTTGCCCAGGCCGGGGTTGCCGTAGAAAAGGGTGTGGTCCAGAGAGCGTTCGCGCTCACGCGCGGCCTGGATGAAGACGTCGAGATTGGCGCGCAGGTCGACCTGCCCGATAAACTCGGACAGTTTTCTGGGCCGGACGTTTTCCTCGGGAAGGGTGCATTTGCTCATGAGCGTGCCGCGTTGATTTTCTTGAGCACCGCGCGGATGGCCCCGGCGGCGTCGAGGTCGGGTTCGTCGTCGAAGGTTTCAATCAGCATGGGTCGGATTTCGTCCTCACCGTAGCCCAACCCCTTGAGGCCCGCAAGGGCGTCCAGATACTCGCCCTGCGGTCCCTGTTCCCCTTGGGGCGCCCCCCCGCCACGTCCGGCCACGGGCTTGAGCTTGTCCACCTTGTCCTTGAGATTCCAGAGGATTTGCTTGGCCGATTTAGGCCCGATACCCGGCACCGTGGACAAGGTGTTCACGTCCTCGCGGAAGGCGATTTCACGCAGATGGGCTGCGTCGAACATGGACAAGATGGCCAAGGCCTTCTTGGGGCCGAGTTTGTCGATGGAAATGAGGGTGCGAAAGAGGTCCAGGTCGTCGGCGGTCAGGAAGCCGAACAGGTCGATGGCCTTCTCGCCCACCTGGGTATGAATGAACAACCGCACTTCGTCGCCCCGGCCCGGCAGCCTGGCCAGAACCGAAGTGGGCGCAGCCACTTCATAGCCCACCCCGCCGGGGGTAAGCAGGACCAGCCCCCTTTCGTCCGCCGAGAGCAGTTCGCCCTGCAGGTATCCGATCATGAAATTCCTCCGTTGCGTGACTTTATCCGAATAGTGAACGTAATTCAAAGGGTATCCACCTTGACCAAACGGTGGCGTAATTTTATATTTGATGGTGTATTTTTCCACCAACGGGCCGCCATCGGGCGGCTTCAACCCGCAACACGGGAGACCTCATGAAAACATTTGCACAGTATCTCCTGGCAGGCGCCCTGCTCATCCTGGCGGCTTCCCCGGCCCTGGCTCAGGGCGACGACCTGACCCGCGACGAACTCGTCTCTCTGGTGGGCGAGGCCGTGGTTCAGGAAGCCTCCGACTCCTCGGAGGAAGTGGCCCGGGCCAAACGGATTCTCGATGCCGTGCGCGGCAAAAAAAACGCCCCCCAGCAGGAAGTGAGCGCGGCGCAGATGGACTACGAGCAGGCCCGCGACCGCGACCGCCGGGCCCAGAAAAACCTGGACAATGCCAAGATCGACGAACTCGCCCTGCGCTGCAACAAGACCAGTGACCAGATCCGGGCCATGCGCGACTCGGGCATGGGTTGGGGACGCATCGCCAAGGAATGCGGCCAGCACGGCGTGGGCAAAGGTAAAAACAAGGGCGCGAACGACGACGCGATGACCCAAAGTAAGGGCAACAAAAACAAGAAGATGGACGACGGCACCCCCCAAGGCAAGGGCAAGAAGCCCAAGAAGAAATAGGTGCTGCGCCCAAAAGGCCCGTCCGGTTCGAACCGGACGGGCCTTTTGCTGGTCGTGCGGCGGACGGGCACAGGTCAAAGACCGGTCATTCTCCGCATGCGCCGTTCGTTCAGGTGGCAGATGGCGATGGCCAAGGCGTCGGAAGCGTCCTCGGGCCAGTCTGGCTTCTTGATCCCCAGGCAGTGGGCGACCATGTAGGCCACCTGGGACTTGGGCGCACTCCCCACGCCGACCAGGTTCTTCTTGACCTTGGACGGTTCGTACTCGCCCATGGGGAGGTCGTTGACGGCGCAGGCGGCCATACAGGCTCCCCTCGCCTGCCCGAGCTTGAGGGCCGACGAGGGATTCTTGGAAACGAATACGTTTTCGATGGCCGCTTCCGCCGGGGCATAAAGCCGGATGAGTTCCTGAATCCGGTTGAAGATGACCCCCATGCGGGTAGCCATATCCTTCCGGACCGGGGTGTGAATGGTGCCGGTGGCCACCAGCTCGGCCTTGCCCGAAAGTTCCCGGACGAAACCGTAGCCCGTGACCCGCGTACCGGGGTCGAGCCCCAGGACGACCAGCCCTTCCGCCATGCGGCTAGTCTTCCTCGTCGAACAGATCGTCCGGCAGGTCGGCGTTCATGTAGACGTTCTGGGTATCGTCGTTGTCGTCCAAGGCGTCGAACAGGTTCATGACCTTCTTGCCCACGGTGGCATCCACCGGGATCATGGTCTCGGGCACCTGATTGAACTCGGCGGACTCGTACTCCATGTCGGCATCGGCGAAAGCCTGCTGCACGGCCATGAACTCGGCCGGAGCGGTGTGCACGACAAAAGTGTCGCCGTCGTCGATAATGTCTTCGGCGCCAGCTTCCAGCCCCACTTCCATGAGGTCGTCTTCGGTGTATTTGTCCTTGTTAAAGACAATCACGCCCTTGCGGTTGAACATGTAGGACACCGCGCCGGACTCGGCCATGTTGCCGCCGTGCTTGGTAAAGGCGTGACGGATTTCGGCCACGGTGCGGTTCTTGTTATCCGTGGCCACTTCGACGAGCAGGGCCACGCCGCCCGGGCCGTAGCCCTCGTACAGGATCTCGGCCAGATCGCCGCCGGCCAGTTCGCCGGTGCCTTTCTTGATGGCGTTTTCAATCCTGTCCTTGGGCAGGTTCACGGCCTTGGCCTTCTGAATGGCCAGGCGCAGGGTGGCGTTGTCGTCAGGGTTGCCGCCGCCCGCTTTGGCCGCCAGGATGATATCCTTGGCCGCCTTGGTGAAAAACTTCGCCTTTTTGGCATCCTGACGGCCCTTGCGGTGCTGAATGTTCGCCCATTTACTATGTCCGGACATATTTCCTCCTGAATATCCCGATATCGGTATGTTTTCCTGGTCAGTTCAATATTTTACCCATCAATGCCCTTAAAGCCAAGCGCAACGATAAATATCTCTTTACTCTCGGAACGGGAACTGTAGGGCTTGAAATTCTTTATCTTGCCGAAGTACGGCCGAATCATATTCCGGTAGTCGTTGATTTCGCCGCCTTCGAATATCTTCACCGCGAAGTTGCCACCCTTCTTCAGATGCTTGAGCGCCACCTCGAAGGCCCGCTCGCACAATTCCAGCGAGTTGGCCTGGTCCGCGAACTTGATTCCGGTTGTCTTGGGGGCCATGTCGCTGATAATGACATCAAACGGCGCAAGCGGCTCCATGGCCGCGAGCAGCTCCGGCGAATCCGAGAATACGTCCGCCTGCAAGAAGGTGATATTGTCGGCGAAAGTATGCTTGGTGGTTTGCAGGTCAACGCCGAGCACATGCCCCTCGGCCCCCACGCGCTCACCCGCGAATTGGGACCATGACCCAGGAGCTGCGCCGAGATCCAGCACGGTCTGACCGCGCTTGAAGATGGCGAACCGTTTGTCCATCTCCTTGAGCTTGTAGACCGAGCGGGCGGCGTAGTTTTCCTTTTTGGCCCGTTTGAAGTATTTGTCCTGGTACTGTTTCATGGTATCGCTCCGTCAATGCGGCGTGGAGCGCTTAGTAGCCGAATCCGCCGAAAAAGCCAAGTGAACGACGTGCCCAGACCCCGACATATCTCCATCCAGGACGAACTCGGCCTGACCAAGTCCATGCCCGCCGACAAAAGCCACTTTGAATGGCGGGCCAATCGCCAACTGGACGAGGCTCCGGTGATCTTCCTCGGCCTCGGCCCTGAACCAGACAAGCTACCGGAATGGTTCGACCTTCCCAGCGACAAGACCTTTCTCTACCTGGAGAGCCCGGATTTCATCGCCCAGGTGGACGGCTGGCCGGACCGCGTGCCCGCCAACTTCGAAGCCATGGCCCCCGAAGACTTCTCCATCGCCGTGTCGAGCCGCGCCCACGTAGTCCGCTACCTGCCCGTGCAAAAAGCCTTCCCGTCTTTTTACGGTCCGCTGACCGCCCGCCTCTCCCTGGAAGACCGACACAGACCGAGGTTTGCGCGCACCGTATGGCTGCCCGCGGGCGACGACGCCCTGCTTGTGGAGGAACTGGCCCGGGCCTTCGGCGACGCGGGCTGGAAAGTTGTCCGCATCGACCACGAATCCCTGGGCAAGCATCCGGGCAGCACCCTGCCGGACTACCTGCAGCAAGGCGTGCCGGACCTCTTTTTCTCGATCAATTTCCGGGGACTCGATCATTTCGGCCTGGCCCAGGCCATCCTGCGCGAGGCTGGAGCCAACGTGGCTGTCTGGCTGGTGGACAATCCTTTCAACCTGCTGACTTCGGTCAAGACCGAGGCTTGGCGGGACCTCGACCTGTTCGTCACGGATCACAGTTTCATCGGCCCGCTCATCGAGGCGGGCGCACGCCGGATCACGCACCTGCCCCTGGCCGCCTCCCCGGGCCTGTTCGAAAACAGCGGCACCCTGCCGGACCACGCCCGGGACATGGCGGGCCGCCTGGTCTTCGTGGGCCGCTCCCGATTCCCGGACCGGGACAAATTCTTTGCGGGAACGTCCATACCCGAGGACGCGGCCGCCCTGGTCGCGGGCAGTACCGGCCCCACCCGCTTCGACTACCACTGGTGGCGGGACCGCCTGGCGATCGACCCACTCTGGCCGGGCAACCGGGTACGGGACGTAGGCGCGGGAGCGGAATTCGCCTCCGGAGCATGGAAGCGGCGCTGCCTGAACGCGGCGGGACGGATCACGATCTTCGGCGACGAAGGTTGGCGAGGACTGAAAAACCCTGAAGCGGACGTGCGTCCGGCGGTGGATTACTACGCCCATCTGCCCGCCCTCTACCGTTCAGCCGGGGTGGTTCTCAACGTCACGGGCATGCAACTCCCGGCTGGATTGAATCAGCGCAATTTCGACGTCTGGTGCGCTGGGGGCTTCCTGTTGACCGACACCCATCCAGGCCTGAACATTTTCCCGAACGAGTTGGTCGAGCCCATCGTCTTTTCCCGGCCGGGCGAAATTCACGACATGGTCATCCACCACCGCGAGGAAACCCCGGAAAAGCGCGCCCTGCGCCGCGCTTGGCGGGAATGCATCGGCCGCGACCACACCTACGCAAACCGGGTGGATACGGTGCTCAACGCACTGAATTTATAATCTTGCTTAAAACCACTTGAGCTTCCGCCAGAAAAGCGGTAACAACGCTCCACCAATGGGGACGTAGCTCAGCTGGGAGAGCACTGCCTTCGCAAGGCAGGGGTCGAGAGTTCAAATCTCTTCGTCTCCACCAAGAAACACAAAGTCCTTTCGGCTGGTTAGCCGGAAGGACTTTTCTTTTTTAGCCATTTTGTGCAACCCCTGTACAACTTTTTCGAATGACACTCCCTACTTCAGTAATCATATTGTGCAAGTAGCCATGCGGCCAACACCCATCCTGAACTGTATTTTCCAGGCCTGCTTGGACTTGCCGGGCTCCTCGTCGCTTCCAAAGTACTAAGCGAAAAACACCTTCGTTTCGGACATTTTTACAACTTTTTTGATAGTTATTTGATTAGGCGTCGCCCCCACCTCGTCTCCAGACCGTCAACACATTCGGGATCAAGTCTGACAATCCGGTCTCTGACAAAAAAACTTTGGTTGACAAAGTGTCTAGCAAAGCCTCTTCGCATACTTATTGGACATAATTATGCGGATTGAATGGTGGCTATCTGGGGTTTACTCTAAAGAGAACTTTTAAGACTCAAAGCCAATTAATGGAATAATAGCCAGAAAACACAATCAAATAGTTTGCCCTAAACGATACCTGCAATTCGAGCCAGTTCTGCGGTATAATTGCATACAAATGTATCTATATATCTTTCATCTTCGCCAAACAATCTTGAAACAGCTGGACAATTAGGACATATGCACTTCAAACGGCAAGTATCACATTTGATTTTTATTTCACCGCATGGAGACGCACCAAGAATAGAAAGATCCCGCCAAGCATCGCTAAAGGGCATTTCATGCAAATTTAAATCAGTATTCCTGTATATTGAACACAAATTTAAATACCCCTCTGGATCAACATGAAAACTATACTTCCCCGCACTACATGGAAATTTTAAGCCATCTGTAGCAAAAGGCAATGTGTTGTGGCTAAAACTGTGCCTTAGCTGCCTTTGCATCTCGGGATCCTCCATGGCCAATTGGGCTGCGACTTTGTAAGGGACTCTAAATTTTGTTGGGGAGGTATTTTGGTTAAGAGTTGGATGAACTATCGCATCCATCCTGAACGACAATTCATGCCGATTGGCAATCCCTTGAATTGTCCCAATTTCATCAACATTTAGGCTTAATAATGGCGTCTTAACAACTAGTTTTTCAACGTATCCTTTGAGCATCGTGAGGTTTTTAACTTCTGTGTACAATCCACGTCCGGTAATGGCTTTGTGCACATCCTCTTTGGTTGAGTATACGGAAACCTCAACAACCTCTGGCGGGAATTCTCGAAGTAAATCGATATACCTTTCAGAAAAAAGTGAACCATTCGAAAACAAAGACAGCTTAAACCCAAGCTTATGAGCATATTTCCACATATCATCAAAGTCAGGATGTATTAGAGGTTCACCTCCTGTTATCAACAGGAACATACATCCAGCCTTACGTAATTGATTACATATTAAAACAAAAAAATCATAATCAACATCACATCGACGTCTATCTAATGTTGCGTAACAATGTATGCATTTGTAGTTACAATTTGTTGTAATCTCAAATTCTCCAGTAATTGGTACATTGTGTTTTGCTGCATTTCTAAAAATACGCTCCCTAAATCCATCACCAACATATTCTATAGAACGCATAATCTAGCAGCAACCGCCATGCCAACCTCTTGTGATAGCTCTATGAACGTTTGACTGACCTCTTATGTGTGGACCAAATGACACTTCTTGGCTTGTATCTAAATCATACACATAAATTTTAGGTGGCCTATATGCAGCTCTCTCTTGGCCATTATCAGATTCATCAATCTCCAAGTCGTCATAATTAATTTGATCAACACTAATAATATTCATATAAGTCAAACACTCAATAAAGATGCGGACATCTTTTACCACTTGATCTCTGGTCGACGAATATTCGTCGAGTACCAGTTGACATATCGATTCAAGCGTAGTCGATCGGTCAGTTTCTATTTTTTCCCATATTTTTGTTGCCACGTCATTCAACACGAGAGCATGGTTTTCGCGAAACCCTTCAGGAATTAAAACCATTTCTCCAATTAAATAAGACTGCACGGTCTTGTTGTCATTAATCTTACTCATAACCAATCCTCCGGTTTTGCAAATCGTATAACACATAACGTGTTTTTTGCAAACTTTTATACTGAGGATTGCCTCCATGCTGTTTAGCCATTTTCACAATTTTATAAAAACAATCTATATCACACAATTACATATGACAGTTCGGTGGATTAAATTTTAATTCCCTACCAACTTTATATGGAATGCGTCATTCATTATGCACCACACAATCGATATCGTTATCTTATATTAAGTCGTCAAAATGATTTCATGCGACATCATTGCTTTCGATTTTGTTGCGCCATTCCAAAACAATACATAGATATTATATCGTTGATCGACTATACGAAATATGCCTCTTCGTAATCATCTATGCGTATTATATTCAACCTATCTGTTGTTTTAATGAACGACCTTATGTAATGTCTATTTCTTTAACCACCAAGAGCCATTACACATTTCAAATTCAATTACCATTCGCGACAATCTACCATTATACAATTTAAAACCTGTAAAGTCCCCGCGAAATAGGTCCACCGACAATGTGAGCTTTCCGACGAAATCGACTATCAGAAAATAAGAGGATTTTGTCGTAAAGAAATCAAGGTACACTGAAGAACAAATCGCCTCTGCCCGGCGCCAGGCCGAGCATGGGACTCCCGTGAAGGAAAAATAACAAATCAAACACGCCCGAGGCTTTTGCCTCGGGCGTATCGGTGAATCTAAAGGGAAGACAGGAAGACCAATGTCGCAAACGCACCAATGATGATACATATGATCCCGTTGACAAGCTTCGCACGCGGGTTCAGGCCTTCATCTTTGTTGAACCACCGTTTCCATGAAAACGGGCGGAGGTCTGTATGACGGGTACGGTACCATTTTCGGATATCCACTAGCCCACCCCAAGTGCATAGTACAAGGCAGATCAATAAGAATATCTGGCCAGCAATCATTTTCATTTGCCCGTCCTTTTATGTTCAAGGGCCTTTTGAAGCCAGCTATCAGTTACTTCTGTAGTCGTTGATGAATCTACAACAGCACCAAGTTTACCCGCATCCTTAATAGGCTTGATAGGTAATGTTTTGGGAGGGGTGATTCGACCAATGCTTTTTCCAGCTTTTCCGACGACCTTTCCTGCTCCGGAGCCCATTAACCCGCTTGCTCCGGCCGCAACCACTTTACCGGTGTCAGTGACCTTACCGTTTTTGATGTATTGGCTGCCTGCTTCGTTAATGGCGGCAGCACCAGGGCCGACAATCAGGCTGCCAATTGGACCGCCCATGGTGCTCACCGCGCCGGTTGCAGCGCCCAAACCGACCGATTTGGCATAGTTCCCTGTGCTCATCTTGCCGCTTCTCCAATCATTCCAATTGTCGTAGGCATTGGAGCCCGCCCCAATCGCGGCTCCTGCAACCGGGACCCAAGCGAACAGCCCCATGGGGTCATGCATGTTCACCGGATCATCCAAACAATACCCATACCAGCCCGCATCGCCGCCCCTGTCCCTTATGGGATCGGGCGCGGTCCACCTCNATGCATGTTCACCGGATCATCCAAACAATACCCATACCAGCCCGCATCGCCGCCCCTGTCCCTTATGGGATCGGGCGCGGTCCACCTCCCGGTGAAGGGGGTGTAGTCCCGCCAGCCCGCAAAACCGAGCGGACGGAGCTGCCCCGGGCTACTTTCTCCCGATGATGATCGATTTGAGCCATCCTAGAAACGATTGATATTCAAAGTTGGTTTCTGCAAAGAGTCCCGCTGCCATGGCTTTAGTAATGGAATCATTGTTGTTGTCATAACGGCAGTAGTTGAGACGCGCCAGATGAGAATGCAGTCGTTTCATAAGCTCATCATGTTGAATTTCAGAAGATGTCGCTTCGCACCTGACGACCATATTTTCGCCCGTTGTGAACTTGAGAAGTCTTCCATCGTAGTCATAGCCACTATAGACTTCGTCTGTAACATCATAGTGTTCAAGCTCTGATCCAATATCTTCGTTGCGCAATAGAACAATGCAGTCTCCGTCGCCGAAAATAAATATAGGGAATACTATTCTTGGGGGCATGGTTACTCCAGGCGGGGCACGGCCATGCCGCCCCCCGTTCTCACTCTAAAATCTATCTTTGAAGGATTTGTCGTTTTTCTTGTTTTCCCATGGTCGATGTCTTCCAATTCCTTGTCCGTCTTTGGTTTTCCCTGTTTTGGTGTCAATTCCTCGGCGGTGGTAGTGGGGTACTTCTCCAAGCTTCTTACCTGTTCTGTTTCCCAAAGGGGCTATTCGCCAATTTTTACCGAATTTGAATTCCTTGCCGGTTTTGTAGATGCGGTACGTTCCCTTTCCGGCTTTGTTTATCGCCTTTCCAATCGGGAGGGCGGGTATCAAATCCATCACCGGATCAATATCAGGGTCGGCAAGCCCCATCTCGTCAATGGGCATTCCGTTTTCGTCATACGTAACACCATCAACAGTTTTCCCTTTCAGCCCTTGGGGATCATAAGCGTTGACCGGATCATCCAAACAATACCCATACCAGTCCGGATCGCC